>NZ_JBCNZM010000006.1:0-59178 GCF_040227615.1 Bacteroides sp. RTP31139st1_H2_RTP31139_211217
AATGACCAAGAGATGATACGCATCCAAGAAGAGATACTGGAATGTGCGGCAAGACACAGGCTCTTCATACAGTTCCATGGGTCGAGCAAGCCTTCCGGACTGGTAAGGACGTATCCGAATGAATTCACACGGGAGGGGACACTCAACTATGAAGTATGCAAATGGGACACGCTGGTGAATGCGGACCATGACATTGCGATACCCTTCACCAGGATGCTGGCGGGAGCGACGGACTATCACCTGGGAGGGTTCAGGGCACTGCCGCGCTCGGAGTTCAAGATACAGTATGTAAATCCTCATGTAATGAGCACACGCTGCCATATGTTGGCCATGTATGTGGTTTTGGAAAACCATCTCACCTCTTTGTGCGATACGCCAAAGGCTTATGAAGGTCAACCGGGGTTCGAGGTGCTCCGTACCGTGCCGGGAACGTGGGATGAGATAAGAGTTCCGCTGGCAAGGATGAATGAGCATGTCACGGTGGCCCGCAGGAGCGGTTCGGACTGGTGGGTGGGCTCGCTGAACAACGGTACGGAAAGGGATCTGAAATTGGAATTGGACTTCCTTAGTGAGGGGGACTACCAGGCAACGATCTATACCGATGCGGAGGATGTGGAGCGGAATCCAAACAATCTGGACAGACTGGTGCGGAAAGTTACAAGGAAGGATATCATTGAACTGAATCTGGCAAGGGATGGAGGAGCGCTATTACATATTACAAAATTATAAAAAATCATGATACGAATACATGTATTATTACTTGCAAGCCTCCTTTCTATATGGGGGCTTACAAGTTGTGAAAATTCGGATACAGATAAAGTAAATAGTTATAATTTAGAAGTTAACCTTTCTCAAAATGAAATTACTGCGATTAATGGTATAATATCTATCAAAGTATCAATAAAAGAATTCGATCAACTAGCTTATTTAGTAATAAATAAAATTAACGATACTAATAATATTTCTGAGAAATATATAAAATCAAATTTATCACCAGAATATATATTTGAATATATTATAAAAAAGGATGATTCTTCTACATTTTATTTTGAATTTATTGCAGTAGATAATAATAATCAGTCATCAGAAATTTCCAAATTGATAGTCAATAAAGGTATCGTCAATTATTCTAGAGAATTAAAATTTTCAAATTTAAAATGTGTATCCCGTATTACTGGTGCTGAAATAAATGGCACAAACGGATTACCTATTGTAGAATTTGAAGTAAATAATCGTACTAATGAATTATACAATGTAGGTGGTACAGATTTAGGTATTGTTTGGGAATTACAACCCGGACATTATGGATTTTTTTTCGGCGATACATTCGGTAGTGACTTTTATCCAAATTTTGTAAATCCAGGACCCAATGGGAGTAACTGGAGAAGTAATGTTTTGCTTTTCTCTGACGATCAAGATCTTTCTGATGGGCTCACCATTAATGGTGCTGCTATGGATGAAAGTGGTAAAAATGCTCGTGAAATATGTTATGGAGGTAAAGATGGAAGTGGTAATGGAGATTGGACTTCTATTCCCACAGCAGCCATTCGTGCCAATGGCATAGATTATGTTCATTACATGAATATTCGTAATTGGGCAGGATGGATAACTAACTTTTCAAGTCTTTACAAATCTTCAGACAATGGAATTACTTGGACACGTTGCCAAAATGTAAAATTTGGTTCAACAAGTAATTTTGGTCAAGTAAGCTATTTCAAAAAAGACGGATATATTTATATGGTGGGTACAATTACTGGACGTGACAATAAGCCTCATCTTGCTCGTTTTTTAGAAGAAAATATTGAAAATCAAACAGAATACGAATTTTGGAATGGAAGTGGATGGATTAAAGGAAATGAAACTGCAGCCACTCCATTATTCAATGATATATCTGGAGAACTTTCCATCGCTTATCATCCAGAATTTAAAAAATGGATATTGCTCTATTTCAATAGTACACGCTATGATATCTCATTCCGAACAGCAGATCATATTATAGGGGAATGGAGTAAACCACAAAAACTAGTCGATGGCTGGCAATATTCACAATTGTATGGTTCTTATATTCACCCCATATCACTCAAAGGAAATATACTTTATTTCATTATGTCTATGTGGCTACCATATAATACTTATTTAATGTCTGCTGAACTCAAATGTAATCCATAAAAAGAATTTTGCTAAATCACATTAATAATGGGGCTGTGTCGTGAGACACAACCCCATTTATCTTGTATTTATTTCTTTCCTGCCCAATAAACTCCCCCCAATATCAGCACCGCCCCCATCAAAGCAACTATAGTAAGCTGTTCGCCAAGCAGAAAAGCAGAACCTACCAGAGTGAAGAGAGGATTCAGATAAATATAGTTGGAAGCTCTTATCGTTCCCAGCTGTTTTAATACTACGTTCCAGACTACAAAACAAATCAAAGAAGCCAATACACCCAGGAAAAGTAAATTGAACAGAATAGCCGGCTCGAGAAGACGGACAATATCGAAATTCCAGGGATGAATCAGAAATGCAGGAAGAATAGTCAATACTCCATAAAAAAATATCTTACGGGTAATGAAAGTTATACCATAACGGTTGGACATTTTCCTCATTATTAAACTATAGAATGCCCAGGAAAAAGCTGCAAGCAAAGTAAGGAAATCACCTAAAGGAGAAATCTTTAATACAAAACTACCATTATAAACCACCAATGCCACACCAACCAACGCCAGCAAAGAACCAGCCATCAATCCACGGGTAACCTTTTCCTTTTTATAAATCCACAAAGAAAGAATGGTCGTGAGCAATGGTGCCGTACAGACAATAAATGCCACATTCGTCGCCAATGTAATCTCCAAAGCTGTATTTTCCGTAAAAAAGTAAAATGAACCGCCTGCTATACCTCCTAAAAACAGCCAAGATTCATCTTTCCAATTATCAGCAAACAGTTTTCGGGGAGAAATAAACCAGATGCCCAGATAAGCTATCAGGAAACGAAGCAAGAATATTTCCTGCGGGGAAAGGCTATGCCCAATCAATACTTTCGTTGAAATAAAAGTCAGACCCCAAATACCTACCGTAAGGACGGCGACAATATGATAAATATAATTTTTCATTGCGTTCATACACTTCCGATAAGTTGCGCAAAGATACGACTTTCTTCTTCAACACAATAACGCGAAGGATGAAATCTTCCCAGACTTCATCCTTCGCTATATCCTAAAAATCTTTTAGTAAATATCCTATTGAATTAATTTAGCTATTATTTGTATTACAAACAAAAAATTAGTTTTAAAAGCACATCACAAATGTAAGTAATAAAAAGTGAATTATCAAGTCTTTGCCATTGTTTTTTATGTTACTTCGCTACAAATCTGAAAATAAACCCGTAACTTTGCACCGATATTAACCGAATACTAACCGGTTTTAACCATTGAATAAACAATGTTTTCAACAAAATATTAATAAGTACCACTATGGAATACAATTTCAGGGAAATTGAAAAGAAATGGCAGAAAAGGTGGGTGGAAAACAAAACCTACCAAGTGACGGAAGACGAAACGAAGAAAAAATTCTATGTACTGAACATGTTCCCATACCCCTCCGGTGCGGGATTGCATGTAGGTCATCCGCTGGGATATATTGCTTCGGATATTTACGCCCGCTACAAACGACTGCAAGGTTTCAATGTACTGAATCCCATGGGATATGACGCTTACGGACTTCCAGCAGAACAATATGCCATACAAACGGGACAGCACCCTGCAATTACGACCGTCAACAATATCAACCGATACCGTGAACAGTTGGATAAGATAGGTTTCTCTTTCGACTGGAACCGCGAAATCCGTACCTGCGAACCGGAATATTACCATTGGACCCAATGGGCATTCCAAAAGATGTTCAACAGCTACTACTGCAACGATGAAAAGCAGGCACGTCCCATCCAGGAACTGATTGAAGCATTCAGCCAAACCGGTACCGAAGGAATAAACGTGGCTTGCAGCGAAGAACTGAGTTTCACCGCCGCAGAGTGGAATGCCAAGAGCGAAAAGGAACAACAGGAAATCCTGATGAACTACCGTATAGCCTATCTGGGCGAGACGATGGTAAACTGGTGCCCTCAGCTGGGAACCGTACTTGCCAACGATGAAGTGGTGGACGGCGTAAGCGAACGAGGCGGCTTCCCCGTCATTCAAAAGAAGATGCGTCAATGGTGTCTCCGTGTATCTGCCTATGCACAACGCTTGCTGGACGGACTCGATACCATCGACTGGACCGAATCCCTGAAAGAAACCCAAAAGAACTGGATAGGACGCAGCGAAGGCGCTGAAATAGAATTCAAGGTAAAAGACAGCGATTTGGAATTCACTATCTTCACCACCCGTGCAGATACCATGTTCGGCGTCACCTTCATGGTATTGGCTCCCGAAAGCGAACTGGTACAGCAACTTACCACCGACACACAGAAAGATGAAGTAAACGCTTATCTGGAACGCACCAAGAAACGTACCGAACGCGAACGTATTGCCGACCGTAGCGTTACCGGTGTATTCTCCGGAAGCTATGCCATCAATCCCTTTACCGGTGAGGCAGTTCCCATCTGGATAAGCGACTATGTACTTGCAGGATACGGTACGGGTGCCATCATGGCTGTGCCTGCGCACGACAGCCGTGACTATGCTTTTGCCAAGCACTTCGGTCTCGAAATTCGTCCGTTGGTAGAAGGCTGCGATGTAAGCGAAGAGAGCTTCGATGCCAAGGAAGGCATTGTATGCAACTCTCCACGCGAAGGCGTTACTCCCTATTGCGACCTCTCACTGAACGGGCTGACCATCAAGGAAGCGATTGCCGCTACCAAGAAATATGTGAAAGAGCATAACTTGGGACGTGTAAAGGTGAACTTCCGTCTGCGCGATGCCATCTTCTCACGCCAGCGCTATTGGGGCGAGCCGTTCCCGGTTTACTACAAGGACAACATGCCTTACATGATTGACGAGAGCGCCCTGCCCTTGGAACTGCCCGAAGTAGCCAAATTCCTGCCTACCGAAACCGGTGAACCTCCATTGGGACATGCCGCAAAATGGGCTTGGAATACCGTAAACAAATGCGTCGTAGAAAACGAAAAGATAGACAACATCACCGTCTTCCCGCTGGAACTCAATACTATGCCCGGATTTGCCGGTTCAAGCGCCTATTATCTGCGCTACATGGACCCACACAACAACCAGGCACTTGTAGACAAGAAAACGGATGAGTACTGGCACAATGTAGACCTTTACGTAGGCGGTACCGAACATGCCACCGGTCACTTGATATACTCCCGTTTCTGGAATAAGTTCCTGTACGACCTCGGCATTTCCGTAGCCGAAGAACCGTTCCAAAAGCTGGTGAACCAAGGTATGATTCAAGGACGGAGCAATTTCGTCTATCGCATCAAAGATACCAATACATTCGTGTCCCTAAATCTGAAAGACCAGTACGACACTACCCCACTCCACGTAGATGTGAATATCGTATCCAATGATGTTCTGGACCTTGAAGCTTTCAAGGCATGGCGTCCAGAATACGAAACTGCCGAGTTTATTCTGGAAGACGGCAAGTACATCTGTGGATGGGCTGTGGAAAAGATGAGTAAATCCATGTTCAATGTGGTCAATCCCGACATGATTGTCGACAAATACGGTGCCGACACTCTCCGCATGTACGAAATGTTCCTCGGCCCGGTAGAACAATCAAAGCCGTGGGATACAAACGGAATAGACGGTGTGCACCGCTTCATCAAGAAGTTCTGGTCACTGTTCTACGACCGCAACGACAATTATCTGGTAACGGATGAACCTGCCACCAAGGAAGAACTGAAATCCCTCCATAAACTGATTAAGAAAGTGACAGGAGACATCGAGCAATTCTCTTACAACACAAGTATCAGTGCCTTTATGATTTGTGTAAACGAGTTGTTCGGAATGAAGTGCAGCAAGAAGGAAATCCTGAACCAGTTTATCATCGTTCTGGCTCCCTTTGCTCCGCATGTATGCGAAGAGTTGTGGGAGACACTGGGCAATGCAGGCTCCGTATGCGATGCCAAGTGGCCGGTATGCAACGAAGAATACTTGGTGGAAAATACGGTCAACTACACCGTTTCCTTCAACGGAAAAGCACGGTTCAACATGGAGTTCCCGGCAGATGCGGCATCGGATGCCATCCAGACTGCTGTATTGGCCGACGAACGTTCTGAAAAATGGATGGAAGGCAAGTCCATCGTCAAAGTAATCGTAGTGCCGAAGAAGATTGTGAACATCGTTGTCAAATAACAGATATGCAAATTACAAAACCAACCAAAGCGGAAGTGACGAGAGAGCTGAAGGATTATATCTTCATCACTCTGGGACTCATCAGCTATGCACTGGGATGGGCGGCATTCCTCATTCCCTATCAGATTACGACCGGAGGTACTACCGGTATCGGTGCCATCATCTATTATGCCACCGGATTTCCCATCCAGTGGTCATACTTCATCATCAATGCCGTACTGATGACTTTTGCCATCAAGATACTCGGACCGAAGTTCAGTATCAAGACTACGTTTGCCATCTTCGGACTCACTTTCTTCTTATGGTTTTTCCAGTTGCTGGTGAACGGTTCGGACGGCGTCCCTCCCCAACTGCTGGGCGAAGGACAAGACTTCATGGCTTGCCTGATAGGTGCGGCAATGTGCGGTGCCGGACTGGGTATCGTGTTCAACTGCAACGGCAGCACGGGAGGTACGGACATCATTGCAGCCATCATCCATAAATACAAGGATGTCACGCTGGGACGCATGATTATGGCTTGCGACTTCATCATCATCAGTTCCTGTTATGTGGTATTCCATGACTGGCGACGTGTGATATTTGGTTTTGTAACTTTGTTTGTTATCGGATTTGTACTGGATTACATAGTCAACAGTGCCCGGCAATCCGTCCAGTTCTTTATTTTCTCCAAAGAATATGAAAAGATTGCCGACCGCATCACCAAAGAAACCCATCGCGGTGTAACGGTACTCGACGGTATCGGCTGGTACAGTAAACACAACGTGAAGGTACTGGTCGTCCTTGCCTACAAACGCCAATCGGTAGAAATATTCCGGATGGTGAAAGATATAGACCCGAACGCTTTCATTTCCCAAAGTTCCGTCATCGGTGTATACGGAGAAGGTTTCGACCGGTTGAAAGTGAAATAGGGACTTGTATAAGCCACAAGTATAAGGAGAACATAATATGAGAAAGAAATTTGTATTTGCCACCAACAATTCACACAAACTGGAAGAAGTGACTGCCATTTTGGGAGAGAAGGTCGAACTTCTCAGCATGAAGGATATCAAATGCGATACTGACATTCCGGAAACTGCAGACACACTTGAAGGAAATGCTTTGCTGAAAGCAAGATATATCTTCGATAACTATCATCTGGATTGTTTTGCCGATGATACCGGTTTGGAAGTGGAGGCCCTTGGTGGGGCACCGGGTGTATATTCCGCCCGTTATGCCGGCGATGCACACAATTCGGAAGCAAACATGAAGAAGTTGCTGAAAGATATGGAGGGCATCGAGAACCGTAAGGCACAATTCTGTACCGTATTTGCACTTATCATCGACGGAAAGGAACATCTGTTTGAAGGCATCGTGAAAGGAGAAATCACGAAAAACAGAAAAGGCGCTTCAGGCTTCGGTTACGATCCCATATTCATTCCCGAAGGATATACGCAGACTTTTGCAGAAATGGGGAATGAACTGAAGAATAAAATCAGTCACCGGGCATTGGCCACTAACAAGTTGTGTAAGTTCTTAATGAGATAATGTTTTTAATGTGCTGATATGCTAATGTGCCAATGTGCTAATTGGCTGCACTGTCACGCCGAAAGGTCATTGGCACATTGGCATATCAGCACATTATAACCCCAGTTGAGCCGATATTTCCAACATCCTCTTAATCGGTTTCACTGCTTTTTCTGCAATCTCAGCATCCACCTTTATTTCCGGTGATTCGTTTTTCAAACAATCATAAAGCTTTTCCAGTGTATTCAGCCGCATGTAACTGCATTCATTGCAGGCACAAGTGCTGTCGTTGGGAGGAGCCGGAATAAATGTTGTCTGCGGGCATTGTTTCTGCATCTCGTGCAGGATACCGCTTTCGGTAGCTACAATGTAGCTCTTTTCGGGATGTGCCACTGCGTACTTCAGCAAAGCTGCCGTAGAGCCTACCACATCAGCCAGTTTCAAGACTGTACTCTTGCATTCGGGATGTGCCAGTACCACCGCATCGGGATGCTGCCGTTTTATTTCAACAATCTTTTCAACCGAGAATTCCTCGTGTACATGGCATGCGCCATCCCATAATAACATATTTCTTCCGGTAATGGAGTTGATATAATTACCCAAGTTCCGGTCCGGGCCAAAGATTATTTTCTCATCTTTGGGGAAGCTTTCCACAATCTGCTTTGCATTGGTAGAAGTTACCACCACATCGGTCACCGCCTTTACGGCAGCCGTTGTGTTCACATAGGATATCACCGTATATCCGGGATGCTCTTTGACAAACTGACTGAATTTGTCTGCCGGACAACTGTCTGCCAACGAACAGCCTGCCGCCATATCGGGCACCAGTACCTTCTTGTCGGGACAAAGCACCTTCGCCGTTTCTCCCATGAAGTGAACGCCGCACATCACGATAATGTCCGCTTCCGTCCGGGCTGCCCATTGTGCCAAAGCCAGACTGTCGCCCACGTAATCGGCTATATCCTGTATTTCACCTTTCTGGTAGTAATGGCCCAGAATGATTGCGTTCTTCTCCTTCTTCAGCTGCTTGATAGCTTCTATAAGATTATCCATAATTATATTTTTTAATTTCTCTTTCTTCTTTAAAAATCCTTTGATAGTGATGATAGGCTGTTAATAGTGTGGACAAATAAATACGATTTTTCTTGCCCATGAAGTTATTAGTATCAAGCTGAATTTTACTCTTATGCTTATAAACCGGGGTTTTTAAGTTTATCCGTTGATAATAAGACTTCTGCTAAACAGCATTAACATGTTGTTAATAATATGCAAAGTTAATAACTTTAGAGTTATAAACCGATGAAACCAGGCTGAAAAATATGTTGAATGAAGCCTGGAAAATTCTCCTTAACTTTTTTGGTTTGTTCGTTTCACTGCTGTAATATGCAGACCTTTGAATAATGCAAGGATTATTTTTAAAATTGTTTCCCTATTGTATTGACACCTTTTCAACGGTTATTAACCGGGATATAAACGGAAAAAAGTATCTTTGCAGGGAGATTTAAAAGTATATTGTCATGCGTAAACTGAAGATAACTGAACTGAATCGTATTAGTGTAGAGGAATTTAAGGAAGCCGAAAAACTGCCTTTGGTAGTGGTATTGGATAATATCCGCAGTCTCCATAATATAGGTTCCGTTTTCCGTACTTCGGATGCTTTCCGCATCGAGTGCATTTATCTTTGTGGCATTACAGCTATCCCACCCCATCCGGAGATGCACAAAACAGCTTTGGGAGCGGAATTTACCGTAGATTGGAAATATGTTGATAACTCTGTTGAAGCTGTTGATAACCTAAAATCCGAGGGATACATCGTTTATTCTGTAGAGCAGGCAGAAGGTAGTGTGATGCTGGACGAACTGGTGCTGGACAAGACTAAAAAGTATGCTGTGGTAATGGGAAATGAAGTGAAGGGTGTTCAACAAGAAGTGATTGACCATTCGCACGGTTGCATTGAAATTCCTCAATACGGCACAAAGCATTCGTTGAATGTATCGGTTACGGCGGGTATTGTTATTTGGGATTTATTCAAGAAACTGAGATAATAACAGGGCTGTTAATAAGCTGTCAATATATCGGGTTTGTTGGAGCTATAGATCGAACACGGTGCATCTATAGATCCAGCGTGTTGCATCTATAGCTCCAATAAACTAGTTCTATATAGGTATGATGAGAGATTTTATGAACAGTGGTTTATTTTTATAATCAACCACTTCATTCATTGTAAATTAATGCTTTATCTCCTAATTTATCCTTTTTGTTAACCATGTATTCAACACATATCGGTTGTATGTGGAAAACTTGCTGTACAGTTGGTGTCTTTTCTTATTTTTTGTATATTTGCTGAATATATATAAATCATATCGATATGAAAAAGATAATATCTTCATGGATAGGCATTTTTGTAGGTTGTACTATTCTGGCAGCAGGTTTTGTTTACTTTATCAATCCTTATAATCTTGTTCCTGGCGGGGTGTATGGAGCCAGTATTGTGCTTCATAATCTGTTCCCTTCTATTCAGGTAGGTACTTTCGGTTATATGTTTGATATTCCTTTGCTTATCATTTCCGTGCTGGTACTGGGAGCAAAATTGGGAGCACGTACTATCGTGGCGGCACTATTCACTCCGCTTGCCATGAATGTGCTGTCTCTCCTCTCCTATCCTTCTGAAGAAGCGCTCCATCAGTTGGACCCTACACAGTTGCTGGGTGGCAGTCTGAATATGTCCGACCATTTGATGCTGACTTCTGTGATTGGTGCGGTGGTTATCGGTATAGGCTGTGGTATTGTAGTGCGTAGCCGGGCTACTACAGGAGGTACGGATATTGTGGCGATGATATTGCAGAAATATTGCCATATACGTTTTTCAAAGGCGATACTGCTGGTAGATGGTATTGTGGTGGGATTCGGCCTATTGGTTATCGGTTTCGGTATCGGAAATCCGGATGATGCTACACAACCTTCGTGGCATTTGTCTTTCTATTCACTGATAGCTATTTTTGTCACTTCAAGGGTATTGGCCTATGTGATAAATGGGGAGAAGAATGACAAGATACTGTTTGTCATCAGTGATATGCGCCTTACCGCTTTGCACGACTATATTCTTAAAGATTTGGACCGTACAGCCACTTGCATCAAAAGTAGTGGTCTTTATACCAATGTAGACAAGGAAATGCTGTTTCTTGTGGTGAGTTACAAGGAAGTGGTAGGTATCAAGCAGAAGATAAGGGAAGTAGACCCAAAGGCTTTTGTAGTGGTTACCGATGCTTATGATGCATTTGGTGAAGGTTGGAAAGAGCTTCCGATGGCAGGAGAGGTACAACCCGAATAGGTAGTAATAAACAATTGTTCATTCTGTTATTAACTGAATATATAGCTTAATATCAATTGTTTAATAACTGATTATTTATGTTGCTAACATAGTTTTCAACATGGTGTTAACGATAAGTTTTTTGTTTGAATGAACGGTATTGTTGCGAAGTCGATGATGTGGAACTTATGGCATGGTTGCCATAAATTGAGTGCAGGTTGCAAGCATTGTTATGTTTATCGTGGTGATGCCCGGCGAGAGGTGGACAGTTCGGTGGTGGTGCGGACAAAAAACTTTGACCTGCCTTTGCGTAAAAAGCGTAACGGAGAATTCAAGATACCACCTGGAACATTTGTCTACACCTGCTTTACTTCCGATTTCTTTGTGGAAGATGCTGACAAATGGCGGGCCGAAGCATGGGAGATGATTCGTTGTCGCAGTGACCTGCATTTTATGATGATTACCAAGCGTATAGACCGTTTTTCTGACTGTCTGCCCGATGATTGGGGAGACGGATATGATAATGTAACCATCTGCTGTACGGTTGAAAACCAGGCTTGCGCCGATTATCGCTTGCCCATTTATAAGAGGGCTCCTATAAAGCATAAGATAATAATCTGTGAACCGCTGCTGGAAAGGATAGATTTAAGTACTTATGCTGTTGGCGAATGGATTGAACAGATAGTTGCAGGGGGAGAATCCGGTTACGAAGCCCGCCCTTGTGATTTTGAATGGGTGATGGACCTTCGCAGAATTTGTGTGGAAAATAAAGTGGACTTCTGGTTCAAGCAGACCGGTTCTAAGTTCGTCAAAGACGGAAAGACATATAATGTGAAACGCCAATTTCAACATTCGCAGGCACGCAAGGCGGGAATAAACATCAGTTTATAATTGTCCGCTTTCTACCATCAATATCACCCGTTCGGTCAATGCATCGTCTCCCATAGGGTCGTATTGTTTTTTTAGACTGGCGCCGAAGAGTGCGGCAAAAGTCTGGTAGAAACCGGCTTTGAAAGGGCCCATAAAAGCTTTTACCAGTTCATATCCGGTGGAGTTGGTCTGTCGGTCTACCAGTTTTATTAACAGTTTGCCTTGGGCAAAGGTAAGTTTCTTCATGCGGGGAGTGTATTGCTCCTTCAAGCTTTTCTCTACTGCTTTCATGTGTTTCTGGCGGGCTTTCTCGGTGGGCAGGGTCATCATGTATTCGTAGGTTTCAATGATGGCACGGTTAATCTCCTTGGAGATGGGAAGTACCTTCTTTACGTCACGAATGAGTTTGTAGTACTTGTTCATGTCGCGCTTGTTCTTGAATTTAAGCGGCTTGAAGATGTAGACAGTGGGGAGCTTGACATAAGGGATGGTATCTCCTTCGTAAACGCACATGGGAGTAAGATAGACACTCTTTTGCGCAGCAGACTGTGGTTGCTGCTGTGCAAAGCATTTCAGGCTTCCGAGAGAAAGAAACATGATGAGTATTACTATGTTAAGCCTTGCGTTCATGTTGCAAAAGTACACCATTCTGTGTAATGTTGTTGCATCATGTTGATTTTTCCTTGCTCAATTAACTTATTTAAGGTAACTTCGCTTCCCAAAACATGAAAGTGACCTACTATTAATGGAATTACTCAAGATAGGAGTTTTTGTAAGTATGCTGTCAATGACTCCTATGCTTGAAGCTCAAAATATATCCGGCCTTCAGAAAGAACAGCCTTTACTTCTTTTGGAAGAAAATTTGGAACAACTCTCCATCGGGAATGAGGAAGAATACGGTTGGGAAGATGAATTGGAGGAGTTGTCCCGACGTCTGCAAGAGCCTGTCAACCTCAATGCCGCCACTAAACGGCAATTGGAGCAGTTTCCTTTTCTTACGGATATACAGATAGAGAATCTTCTGGCTTATGTCTATATACACGGACAGATGCAGACCATTTATGAATTGCAACTGGTGGAGGAGATGGATAAACGTACCATCGACCTACTGCTGCCCTTTGTCTGTGTGCGGGCAGTGAAAGCGGGTAGGGGGTATCCTGCTTTAAAATCTATACTGAAATACGGGAAACACGAAACATTGGCACGTTTGGATGTACCGTTCTATATCCGTAAAGGATATGAGAAGAATTACCTGGGACCTTCCCTTTACCATTCTTTGCGCTATAATTTTCATTATGGAGATTATCTCCAAATAGGCGTGACGGGAG
Source organism: Bacteroides sp. RTP31139st1_H2_RTP31139_211217 (assembly GCF_040227615.1). Classification (NCBI taxonomy): domain Bacteria; kingdom Pseudomonadati; phylum Bacteroidota; class Bacteroidia; order Bacteroidales; family Bacteroidaceae; genus Bacteroides; species Bacteroides sp. RTP31139st1_H2_RTP31139_211217. The sequence continues at coordinate 13,317 of NZ_JBCNZM010000006.1, forward strand.
AGAAGGATGCCGGAGAACCCTTCTTTGCCCTGCACAACAGAAAAGGCTATGATTACTATTCTTTCTATTTTCTGATAAAGAATCTGGGGCGGCTGAAGGCTTTGGCATTGGGCAATTACCGTCTGAGCTTCGGGCAGGGACTGGTACTTAGTACGGATTTTCGTTTAGGAAAAACATTCTCTATGTCTACAACAGAATATCGTACCGGAGGCATCCGTAAGCATAGTTCTACCGATGAGTACAATTATTTCCGGGGAGTGGCGGCAACGGTGGGAGTATTGCCTTACTTGGATATTTCGGCTTTCTATTCGCATCGCTCCATGGACGGTGTGGTGGAGGATGGCGAGATAACTTCCATTTACAAGACGGGATTGCATCGCACGCAGAAGGAGGCAGATAAAATGAATGCCTTTGCCTTGCAGGTGATAGGTGGAAACATGACCTATGAAAAGAACTCTCTGAAGGTGGGAGTGACGGGGATTTACTATTTTTTCAACCATCCTTACAAGCCTCGGTTGAACAAGTATGCAAAGTACAATCTTCATGGAAGTGATTTCTATAATGTGGGCATGGATTATAGGTATCGTCTGGGCCGTTTTGTCTGGGTGGGGGAAGCGGCAACCGGCAGTAAAGGCTATGCGTTGCTGAACCGGCTGAAGTATAATCTTTCTTCCGATTATCATCTGCTACTTGTTCACCGGTATTATTCATATGATTATTGGACTTTGTTTGGGCGTTCCTTTGGCGAAAGCAGTATGCCGCAGAATGAGAACGGATGGTATCTGGCAGCAGAGGCCACACCTTTCGCCCGGTGGAAGTTTTTCACTTCACTGGATGTGTTTTCTTTTCCTTGGTGGAAATACCGTATAAGTAAGCCCTCAAAGGGAGTGGATGCCATGTTTCAGGTTACTTATACTCCTCGAAAGAGCCTTTCGATGTATTTTAATTATCGGTACAAACAGAAAGAAAGAGACGTGACGGGTACAAGCGGTGCAGTTATCGAACCTATCTATCACCATAAACTCCGTTATCGGCTGACCTATATGCCGGGAAGATATATCTTTCGTACTACAATAGATTATAACCACTTCCGTCAGCAGGATGGGGAAGGGTATCGCTTTGATAGACGGCAAGGTTATCAGTGTACTCAATTTTGCTCGTACACTTTCCCCTTCCCTCTGTCAGTTTCCGTGCAGGGAACCTGGTTTCATACGGACGATTACGATTCGCGTGTTTACGCCTCCGAGCGTGGATTGTTATATACTTTCTATACCCCTTCCTTCTATGGCAAAGGGTTCCGTTACTCCGCTCATCTGCGATATGATTTGAGTAAGAACTTCATGTTTCTTGCCAAATTCGGACAGACGGTTTATCAGGATAGGGAGACGATTGGTTCGGGCAATGATGAGATACCGGGAAATAGGAAAGCGGACTTGCAGATGCAACTGCGTATCAAGTTTTAGAGGAATGATTGATAGCTTTTTTATTTCTTTCTTTATCTTTGTCCGTATGATAATCCAAGGATGAACTCTGGAGTGCTAAGATTAATAGATACTCGGAGCATTAAATAGTAAATAGTAAATCGTCAAATCGTAAATAGTATGACTGTCATTTATCCGTCTCCCATATTCGGTCCCGTTCATTCTCGCCGTCTGGGAGTATCTTTGGGAATAAATTTATTGCCGGCAGACGGCAAAGTATGCACTTTCGACTGCATTTACTGTGAATGTGGTTTCAATGCCGACCATCGTCCCAAACAGCCGCTGCCCACACGCGAAAAAGTCCGTTCGGCCCTTGAAGCCCGCCTGCGGGACATGCAGCAAAACGGACCTACACCGGATGTTCTGACTTTTGCCGGTAATGGAGAACCGACGGCACATCCCCGTTTCCCCGAAATCATAGAAGATACACTTGCCTTGCGCGACAAGTATTTTCCGAATGCAAAGGTGAGCGTACTGAGCAATTCTACCTTTATTCATCGTCCTGCCGTATTCGAGGCTTTGAACAAGATTGACAACAACATCCTTAAACTGGATACGGTGGATGAAGAGTATATCCGTGTACTTGACCGTCCTACCGGACATTACTCCATCCGGGAGATTATAGAAGGGATGAAAGCGTTCAAAGGGAACTGCATTATCCAGACCATGTTTCTCAAAGGAAGTTATAAAGGACAAGATATGGATAATACATCCGATAAATTTGTTCTTCCCTGGCTGGAAGCTGTCAAGGAGATTGCTCCCCGCCAAGTGATGATTTATACCATCGACCGCGAAACGCCCGACCATGATTTGCAGAAGGCCACTCATGAGGAACTGGATCGCATTGCGGAACGGATACGTGAAACGGGTATACCGGTAAGTGTTTCTTATTAATAATATACTTATGAAATCAATAGCAATTAAAGATTTAAGTGAGAACTTCTTCGAAGTGATAGGCAAAGAGTGGATGCTGGTTACGGCAGGCAGTAAAGAACATTTCAACACCATGACTGCCAGTTGGGGAGGTATTGGCTGGCTTTGGAACAAGCCGGTGGTGTTTGTCTTTATACGTTCCGAGCGCTATACGTATGAGTTTATGGAGGAGAACGAATATTTCACCCTTTCTTTTTTAGGAAAGGAAAATCGGAGCATTTACAATCTTTGTGGCAGTAAATCGGGTAGGGAAGTGGATAAGGTAAAGGAAACTGGGCTGAATCCTATTGTTACCGAACGGGGAAACATTCTCTTTGAGCAGGACCGCCTGGGATTGGAGTGCCGCAAGCTTTTCATTACCGATATGAAAGAAGAACTCTTCCTCGACCATTCCGTCTACGAACGTTGGTATGGCGGTGACCACGGCGGATTGCACCGGGTTTATGTAGCCGAGATTGTAGATGCCTGGGTAAAGGAATAACTCCTTTACCACAGTTTCAAGTCATATTCGGCTTCCACCTTCTCTTCTATTTCATCCGGAAGGGTAGGGAAAAAGTCTATACCTGTAATTCGTTCCACTTCGTCCACTGTATTGACGTAGCTGTCCAACGGATGATTGCCCGATGCATTCTTATAAATGAAGCCGATGGCTTTGGGGGGATTGCTGTCTGCACACAGAACGACCTTGAAGAATGCTTCGGGCACTGTAATCTTGTGCTTCTTGCCGATAGTGCGGTGACGTTGGTCATAGAGAATAGGACCGCATACAATGTATATCTTGCCTTCTTCTTGTGCCCAACGGCGGCATGACTCTTCCAGTTCTTTCCAGTCGCCACGGTTCAGATTGTGGTTCTGCGGGCAAATGTTTGTCATGTAAAAGCTCTCTTGCATGGCTTTCCAGTGCCAGCGGTTGTCACCGGCGGGACACATATGTCCGCGGTCCATGCCGGCTCCCTTGTAATCATCGGTGGTTACTGCCTCGTGCTCAGGCAGGTCGGGGTCGGGCAAGAACTTGTCTGTACGGCTTTCACGCTCCACCAGTTTTTCGGGAGTGAGTTCCCAGGCTACCCAGTTGGGTATCTTTAAATCCTTGTTGTAGGATACTGTGTAGCCTTTCCGCTGGAGAATCTGTTCGGAGACGTTCTTCAGCTTTGCTGGTATTTCAAGGCGTGTGCCTGCTGTGAGTTCTATCTTGGCAGGCGTAGAATTCTTTTGCCTGGCATCCGAAAGTATCTTTGCAACGGGTTCATAGGCAAGGCAGACCGCACATATAAACAATATAAGATAATAGACGCCTTGCGATTGTTTCTTTTTTTTTCGTGCCATGCCGGGATTAGTGTTGGATAATCATTTTGGCCCTTTCCAGTGCCACATTTATGTTCGGACAGATATTTTCTTCGCCCAACAGCTCATAGAAGCCCGATTTTTCCAGTACCTTATGTACCTTTTCATTGACACCGGAGAGCACAATGATTATTTTTTCCTTTTGGGACATCTCACAAAGGCTTGTCAAGTTGTGGATACCGGTAGAATCGATGAACGGAACTTTACGCATGCGGATGATGCGCACTTTGGGGCGGTCGCCCAGCCGCGCCATGATTTCTTCGAATTTGGTGGCGATGCCGAAGAAGTAAGGACCGTTTATTTCATATACTTCCACATCCTCGGGGATTATCAGGTGCTCGTCATTGCTTGCAATGTCCGATTCTGCATTCGGGTCTATTTCATCTTTGATGACGGATATTTCGGTAGTCTCCATGACGCGGCGCATAAACAGCACGCAGGCAATCACCAGACCTACTTCAATGGCAATAGTCAGGTCGAAGATGACGGTCAGGAAGAAAGTAATCAGCAGTACCGTGACATCCGATTTAGGATTCTTCAATAATGCCTTGAACGTACGCCAACCACTCATGTTATAGGATACTATGACCAGTACACCCGCCAGGCAAGCCATTGGGATATACTGTGCCAGCGGCATGAGGAACAGTAGGATAAGCAGCAATACCACTGCATGCACCATGCCTGCTACGGGAGTTTTTCCTCCGTTGTTGATGTTTGCCATGGTACGCGCGATGGCTCCGGTGGCAGGGATACCGCCAAACAGCGGGGTAGCCATGTTGGCAACACCTTGTGCTATCAGTTCCGTGTTGGAATCGTGTTTGTCGCCTATCACACCATCGGCCACGGTGGCAGACAGCAAAGATTCGATGGCACCCAGTACAGCGATTGTAATGGCTACGGGGAACAAGTTCTTTATCGCTTCCCAATCCAGGGCAGGCATCACGGCATCCGGCAGTTCGGCACGGATGCTGAAACGGTCGCCGATGGTATCGATACAATCAATGCCTCCATATACTTTCATCAGCCAGACTGCCACTGTCACCACGATGATGGCAATAAGTGACCCCGGAATCTTCTTCGAGAACCGCGGTGTAATGGCAATGATGAAGATGCTGACAATACTTACAATCGTGTTCCACCAGTTTACGGTATCGAAATGTCGGAAATAAATCATCCATTTTCCTACAAAGTCTCCCGGAACTTTCTCTCCTCCGAACGTCAGCCCGAAAATGTCGGCAATCTGCGTAGTGAAGATGGTGACGGCAATACCGCTTGTAAAACCTACGATGATGGGATAGGGGATAAACTTAATGACAGCTCCCAGCTTGAAAACTCCCAGCAGGATGAGCAGTACGCCTGCCATCAGTGTGGCGACAATAAGCCCCGATTCACCGTATTGCTGGATGATGCCATAGATAATGACGATGAACGCACCGGTCGGTCCTCCAATCTGTACCTTGCTCCCACCCATCAGGGAGATGATGAAACCGGCTATGATAGCCGTAATGATACCTTTCTCCGGTGATACGCCGGAGGCGATACCGAATGCAATGGCAAGCGGGAGGGCAACGATACCTACAATGATACCTGCCATCAGGTCTGCCATGAACAGTTCTTTAGAGTAATTTTTTAAAGCCGTGTATAGCTTTGGTCTGAATCCGAACGCTTTCATTATAATCTACTTTTTTATACGTTTTTTTATACAGAATGTAATGTATATATTGCAAATTGCCTGCAAAAGTAGATAAAATAATGGATATTAGTGAACACAACTGTGATGTATTTTGTTTTCCTTATCAGATATGTGCTATTAATTATGTCTGAAATACCTCTTCGGGTTATCGGTGAAGATAGATTCTTTCTATAAGACGATAAATAAATCCGATGGGGCAGAGGTGTGATTATTCCAAACTAAATTCGTAATTTTGTGTTGTTTATAAACAGTACGAACGACATTTATACGTAATTATATTAACTAATAAAAAAAGAGACTATGGCTAAAAGTGTTAAAGGAACTCAGACTGAGAAGAATCTGCTGACTTCATTCGCTGGTGAATCACAAGCAAGAATGCGTTACACTTATTTTGCAAGTGTAGCCAAGAAAGAAGGTTACGAACAAATCGCCGCTATTTTCACAGAAACGGCTGACCAGGAAAAGGAACACGCTAAACGTATGTTCAAGTGGCTGGAAGGCGGTATGGTGGAAATCACCGCTTCTTATCCTGCAGGTGTTATCGGCACTACCCTGGAAAATCTTCAGGAAGCTGCTGCCGGCGAACACGAAGAATGGTCATTGGATTATCCTAAGTTTGCTGATATTGCAGACGAAGAAGGTTTCCCCGAAATCGCTCTTATGTACCGTAACATCGCCATTGCCGAAAAGGGACACGAAGAACGTTATCGCGCTTTTATCCAGAATATAGAGACTGCCAGCGTATTTGCCAAGGAAGGCGAAGTGGTATGGCAGTGCCGCAACTGTGGTTTCATCTACACCGGTAAGGAAGCTCCTCAGGTATGCCCGGCTTGCTTGCATCCGCAGGCTTACTTCGAAGTAAAGAAGTCAAACTATTGATGATAATTTCCTCATAGAGAGAACAAAGTCCCGCAGAGCGAAAGCAAGCTCTGCGGGGCTTTTTGTTTGCTGTGACAGTCATATAGCTTGTAATTGCTGCACATTTGCTGCAGCGTCACTGCAAACAAATTGCAGTGCGACTGCAAAACTGTTGCAGTGCTGTTGCAAATCAATTGCAGTGCTGCTGCAAACCGGTATGCAGTGACGCTGCAAAAAGTATGCAGTCGTTTTGCAGTGGCTGTACAGTACGACAGCAAGCTGTGTATGGCGATGCTGCAGCGGGCAGAGAAGGATTAATAGCCGGTTGTTGGAGATGTAGGGGGATTAATGGTTGCTTGGAACACTATTGAAAGTGCTTCATAACTGTTGGCAGCATCGGTTATTTCAAGCAGTTTCTCCCAGTTGGCTACCGGTTCCGTCTTGTGGTTGATGCGTTTTTCGGCTTTTATTCTTAATGTTCCGTCTTCAGTGGTGGCTTGGACAATGAAAGCACCGCAGTCGTTTTCTACTTTTACGTTCAGTCTTTCCAGGCCTTCGGGAGAAATTCGATAACCTTCCGGCAGATTGACTGTGATGTCCCATTGGTAACAACGGGGCATCTCCCAATAAATGTCCTCCTTGCGCAGGCGTTGTTCGCCTTTCAGCTCTGGCTGTGACCCTATCAACCGACCTACGGAGAGAACAAAGTTTGTACCCGCTTTCTTTACGTATCCGTCCAGTACATAGTCCACTTGATAGGCAAGTGCCGCACTGTCTGCCCGGTTTCCGATGCTGAAAAGCTGGTAGCCGAGGAGTGTTTCCAGTCCTTCTTCCGAGCCATGATAACCGATGATTTCATTACGGTAACGCTCTTTCTCCTGCTCCCGTTCACGGCGGTAACTTTCGCGCAGGTCGGCATGGAATTTTTCTTTGGTTTCGTCGTAGATGGTGGCTGTAATACCCAGTTGGCGACGAACGGAGTTGTAAAGGTCCTCGTCCATAATGAGGTAGGGTTGGAAGTGTTCTTTCAGAGCACCGCTCATCTCTTCCCGGCGGCTGATGTGGAGAGTGGTGCCGCTTATAGAAGCGTTTATGGTAGCCATATCCCGGTTGTCTTGGGGGGTGGCGGAGGGAAGGGTAAGGCATGTGTTGTCTTCCAGTATGGCTTCTTCGCCTTGCAGGCTGGCAGGCACTTCACCGGGAACAGCATAGCAGGCCGGTGGAGTATAGCATTTTCCGTTGGCTTCCAGATAGATAAACCAAGTGGTATTACTGTAGTTGATGAGCTGGTCCAGAGGCTCCCGGGTATCTTTGGTCGTGATTCCTGTCCGGTGGGGAATACCTGCTTTTTCCAGAAGTTCGTGCATCAGCAGGATGAAACTGGCGGGAGTATAGTCTGCACCGTTTTCCATATACCGGTAATAGCAGTATTGGTAGAGATAGTCCATCAGTTTCTTATCGCTCCATCCTTCGGCTTGACGGGCTTTGAGGGCTTTGGATATTTCGCCTTTCCGTCCGCTGCGCAGACCGGACCAGTTGGTGCCGGGAGCCTTCATGGAGGCACGTGTGTCATCTGTCATCAGCTTCGGATTGGGGTTGGCATATAGTCCCGGCTTGCGGGCGCTGGGCGGCATCCAGGCATAGGGTGTCTTGCTGTTGTAGATGTACATCAGAATCATGGGCGTTTGCCGGGCACTGTTGTACCAGAAGTCGGGAATGACACGTCCGGAGTCTCCGGTATGCAAGTCGAGGATATGGTTTCCTTCGGTATCGGTGCTATGGTCGAAGTCCCTTGCTCCGTTCAGGCAACGGTAGAAAGTGCTCAGCTTCGGGTCTATCTCGCAATGGACGGAATAGGCAAGCAGAGGATAGCTGTCCATAAAGTAAAAACCGAAAGGTTCGGGATTCTGGTTGTTCAGTATGGTGTATCGTACGAAGAACAAGTCGATGATGTCTCCGATTTCCAGTCCGGGTACGGCCAGCTTGTTCCATTTCTCTTGGATGTTGCGGCTATGTGGGTGGCCGCCTTCATCGGTTTCCATGTACTCCTGCGGGTCTGTTTCCTGAATTGTTCCGTCCGGTTTGATGATGCGCACACCCAGTATACGCTGTTGTTCATTGCGGGTGTAGCGTTCTTTTTCCTGGGAAAGGAAGCTGAACTGTGACATCTCTTCCAGTGCACTTTGGCTGTTGATGTATACCATTTGGCGGTAGATGCTGCGGCAGGTTATCTGTTGTTTGGTCAATCCCATTCCCCACCAGTCCAACTTGGTTTTCCGGGTTACCTCCAGACGGCTGTGTGCGGCAAGGATAACGGCGGGTTCGTTTCTGTATTTCTCGGGTACAGTCATATTTTTAAAGTCGGGCAGGTTCAGCGACCATACTTCATTGCGCACTTCGCTTACGAGCGCAGCATATTTGTCTTCTTCCTTTTGGGCATTTAGTCCCGAAGTGGCAAGTAACATCAGCAGCAGTAGGAAAGAACGTGTTGTTTTCATGGTGATGGCGTTTTATGTTCAATTATTTGTTTAAAGGGTGCTTTGCCGGATTACTATCTGTTCGTTGCAGGCTTTTTTCCATTGTCGCAGGGCATCATTCCAAGCAGGGATAAGAGCAAGTGGAATACGTTTTCTGCGTATCTCCATCACTTTTCGGAAGTGGATATATCCTGCTCCGGCGCGGTAGGAGCAACTGAGGATGCCCTGATTCGTTTCAATGTGAAAGTCTGCAGGCAAATAAGACACGGCATATCCTTGTGGAATATCAATCGTTACCTCGCGTACAATACGGCATCTCCACGGCAGTAGGTAATCCTGCTTGCGGCGGGTGGTGTCAATGGGCTGGTGGAAGAAATCTTCGTGCGGGTCTGCTTCGAGGCAGTACTCTCCATCGGCCGATTGTACGGCAGCGGTATTGTTTATCTGATTGTTTAGCAGGTCTGTCTGCTTCTCCTTGGGGGTGTCATGGTAGAGACTGAGCAGGTATTCCTTGTATTCGCCCGTACTTACGCGGGTGGCGGGCCTTTCAGGGTAGGGGGATTGCTGTCCGTCATCAAGCGATAGTGATAATTGAGACTGTCCGTAGAGGCGGAGGCATCCTGCTGGGGAAGAGTCAGTATCAGGCAGCTGTCTCCGTTTTCTACCAGTGCTTTTCGGCCTTGTATACCTTGGGGGATGTCTTCGGGCGGTAGGTATCGGTAGGTGGCATCCAGGCAATATCTTTTCCCTTGATGGAAAAGAAGGCAGAAGGCATGGTTGATGGCAGCCAGTGTCGGCACTTCGTCGGGAGAACTGGCGATGTCGTCCGTACCGATATAGGCCATTCGGGCATCGAATCCTTGGGCTTTCAGCAATGTGCGCAGCAGGAGTGCCATTCCCTTGCAGTCGCCGTAACGCTTGCGCAGCACTTCGGCAGGCCGGTCGGGCCGATGTCCTGCCAATCCGTTTTCAAAGGCGATGTAGCGTATGTTCTGCTGTACGTAGGCATAGGTGCGGCGTATCTTCTCCAGTTCATCGGTGCATCCGGCAGTAATTTCATCCGTCAGCATTTCGGCTTGGGGGAGAGTGCAGTCCACCTCGGCCAGTCCGTTCAGCCAGCGGTACATGGCCTGTACATCGGCAAAGGGACCGGTCACCAGCAGATGGGGATAGAGGCAGTTGTCTGCGGGAGCAGCTTCTTCCTTTCGGGTGGCAGGCACTCCTTTTAAGGTGTAGACAAAAAGGGAATCCCCTTCCTTATTCACGCTCTTTTCACACCGGATGCCGGGACCGAAGTTCTTCTCCACCAGCCGGAAACGGGACAGTGCGGCAGGAATGGTGACGGTGATACGTTTCTTGCGGATGAAGTATTCCTCCGGAAAGTAGATGTGTGTAAAGTAGCGCAGGTCATGGAAGGTACGGTTGAACTGTATGGCCGCCTTTTTCCCCTGCCGGCTTAGGGAGAGGTTGAAGTAGCAGATACGGGTATCGTCGAAGAATACATTTTCCGGTGTGGCATGGCGGTGGATGGCTTTGGGGGCAAGTACTCCCTTAGCTTTGGCTTCGTCCAGAGAGATGAATTCGCCATAGAACATATGAGGTTGTACGGTAGCTCCCATTCGTGAAGCTTCATATTCGGTCTTTCGGGTGTTTTGTACGATGGGGTTGTTTCCCGGGCCTTCTTTAAAAACATAGCTGTCTTCACAGCAGTTGATGATGATATTGTCGTCCATCGTCTGACTGTAGAGACAGCTTGAGAAAATATACAAAAAAATGAAAGAGAAATATTGTTTCCTCATGATGGAGAGGATTTATGTTTATTTCTTGGCGTGCGGATAGTCTATCGTGTAATGCAGTCCGCGGCTTTCCTTGCGTTCCATGGCTTGCTTTGTTATCAGGTATCCTACGTTTATCATGTTGCGTAGTTCGCACAGCTCTCGGGTAGCCTTGCTACGCTTGAAGAGTGCTTCTGTCTCCTCGTAAAGGATGTCCAGGCGGTTCCATGCACGTGTCAACCGGGTATTGCTGCGGACAATGCCTACGTATGCCTCCATAATCTGGTTCACTTCCTTCATGCTTTGTGTGATGAGGACACGTTCTTCGGTGGAAATGGTACCTTCGTCGTTCCATTCGGGAATGTCTTCGTTGAAGTCATAACGTTCCAGTACGCTCAGCGCGTGTTTGGCTGCCGCGTCGGCATAAACCACGGCTTCAATCAGTGAGTTGCTTGCCAGACGGTTGCCGCCATGCAGTCCGGTGCACGAACATTCGCCGATGGCGTACAGGCGGCGGATGCTGCTCTGTCCGTCCAAATCCACCTTGATGCCACCGCAGAGATAATGGGCGGCGGGGGCTACCGGTATGTATTCCTTTGTAATGTCTATACCGATGCTGAGGCATTTCTTGTATATGTTAGGGAAGTGCTTCTTGGTTTCTTCGGGGTCTTTGTGGGTGACGTCCAGATACACATGGTCCTCACCGCGCTGTTTCATTTCGTTGTCGATGGCACGCGCCACGATGTCACGCGGGGCCAGTGAGAGTCGCGGGTCGTACTTCTGCATGAATTCTTTTCCGTCTTTGGTACGCAGCACGCCGCCATAACCGCGCATGGCTTCGGTGATGAGGAACGAGGGGCGGTCTCCCGGATGGAAAAGGGCTGTGGGATGGAACTGGATGAATTCCATGTCTTTCACTGCTCCCTTGGCACGGTAGACCATGGCAATGCCGTCTCCCGTGGCCACCAGCGGGTTGGTGGTATGGCGGTAAACGGCTTCGCAACCGCCCGTTGCCATGATGGTGACTTTGGAAAGGAAGGTATCCACCTCGCCCGTCGCTTCGTTCAGCACATAGGCACCGTAGCACTTGATGCCGGGGGTGTGGCGGGTAACGATGATTCCCTGGTGATGCTGGGTAATGATTTCCACAGCGTAATGGTCGGTCAGTACGGTGATGTTGGGGTGTTGCTTCACAGCTTCAATGAGGCTGGTCTGTATCTCTGCACCCGTATTGTCCTTATGGTGGAGGATGCGGAATTCGGAGTGGCCGCCTTCTTTGTGCAGGTCAAACTCTCCGTCCTCCTTTTTGTCGAAGTTCACTCCCCATTTGATAAGCTCCTTGATTTGTTCGGGGGCATTGCGCACCACCTTCTCTACGGCTTCACGGTCGCTTATCCAGTCACCCGCAATCATGGTATCTTCGATATGCTTTTCAAAATTGTCTACGGCCAGATTGGTGACAGAGGCGATACCTCCTTGTGCAAAATAAGTGTTTGCCTCTTCCAAACCTGCCTTACAAATGAGGGCTACTGTTCCTTTATGCGCTACTTTCAGCGCAAAACTCATACCGGCAAGTCCGGAGCCGATAACGAGAAAATCGAACTTTCTTACCATAGGTTTTGTGTATTAAACGCCGCAAAGATAGTGTAAACCAAACGTAGAGCAAAATAAGCGGGCTTATTTTTATTTGTTATGTAAGGTATTGTTTCAATACTTCATCCAGGGATTTTTCTTTGGGCAATTCCATGTTCTTGCGCATGCGCGAACGGACTACGTTTACACTATTCCGGTTGATTCCCATGATAAGGGCTATTTCGTCGGTACTTTGGTTCATGCAGATGAGCATGGCCAGCAATTCTTCGTTGCGGGTCAGTTGAGGATAACTTTCGCGGAGCTTGGGCAGATAAGAAGGATGTATGGTGGCAAACGACCGGCGGAATGTGTTCTCATCTTCCCTGCTGAGCAGGCTTTGCACGGTGAGCTGGCGAATGGAGTTGAGGTTATTGGTAGCCATGGCCCGTTCTATTTCTTCCGTCAGTTGTTCGTTGCGGCGGTTCAGGTCTTGCTGCCGGGTAATGAGGGTCTGTATTTCCCGTTTGTTGTTTTCTATAAGCTGGTGGTTGGCCTTCCTTCGGATGATGAAATAGGCTGTAGTGGTGATAAGTAGCAACAGTAATGTAATGGAGATGCAGATGTTGTAGAACAACTGCTGTTGCTGCCATTGCACTTGTGCCGAGAGCAGTTTGTTTTCTTTCTCTTTTTGGTTGGCATCAAACCGGATGTTGGCTGCTGCCACAGCACGTTTCTTTTCGTTATTGTCCAGAGAATCGGCAAACTGTCGGTTACGGATGTAGCAACGAGCAAAATCGTCGTTCATGCCTTTGGCCAGATAGTAATCCATTAATATCTCGTTGGCATCGCGGCCTTCCATGAACTTCATGTTGATGAGGTCTTGTGCAGCCCGGTCTATCAGGTGTATGCCGTTTTGCTCCTTCCCGGTTTGCAGTAAGGCCCGGCCTAGGTGGAGGTTGAGTTGGTATTTGGCCCATTGGGGCATCCGCACGGTATCGGGACAGATGCTAAGGGCAAGTTGCAGTGCTTTTTCCAAAGAGTCGGGATAGTCCAGATAACTGTTTACCGTTTCTACTTTGTTTACGAATACGCCCTTAAAGCTGTTTTGTATCATTGACAACTTTTCTCCCAGCCTGAGGTAGTGGAATACAGAGTCCTTTTGATTCATGTTACGAAAGATCTGGGCACGGTAGCGGTACAAGTCTCCCAGTCCGAAGCTGTCTTTCAGCATGGAGTAGTATTGGGCTTTTTTGTTCATTTCCAGGGCCTGGTCGTACATACCCAGTTCGGCGTAGAGATTAGCTTGTTCTCCGTAGGCAATCACTACATTTCCAGGTGCTATGCTGTCGTTGTAAGTGGCTATGGCTTCTTGGTTAGTGGCTATAGCTTTCTCGTATTCGCCACTGAGGTGGTAATAGATGCCCAACCGTGACATTATCCGCAGCATGTTCGGGAAGTTTCCACCTTTCCGGTAGACATCTATTGCTTTTTCCAAAATTTGGATAGCTTTGGGTAGATTGTTTCCGGAGTACATGTAGACACCGCTTATGATTTCTGCCTGCCGGATAAAGTCATTGGCACTGGTACAGACCGGTAACTGGAGGTAGTCTTCTGCCAGTCGGACAGCTTCCGGGTTATTGCCATACAGTTGGTTCAGTCCGGCCTTGAAGCTCAGCAGTTCGTGTGGGCAATGTTCGCGGATGAGGGGATGGTTTCCAATGCTGTCCATATAGTCGATGCCGTCTTTGTATTGTTTGGTGTTTATGTAATTGTTCCCGCAGGCATTAAATATCTTGCGGGCATAGTAAATCAGGGTATCTGTAGTTCCGTTTTTTTCTGCCGATTCCAGGATTTCGGGCAAGGTCTGTTTGGCAAGATCCAACGTTTGTTGCGCTTTGTTTTCGAGTAGTAAGGCATTGATTTGTTGAAGGACATTGTTCCAATGCCTCACTTCGTCTTGTTCCGAAGAGGTGGAGCGGTTGGTGCAGGCTACAGCTACGAGAATCAGAAGTAAAAATGAAAGTTTTTTGGCATTCATATTTTGTGGACTGTTTGTTTTGTAAGGCAAAGATATAATTTCTTAATTTAAAATTTACAACAATAGACTTGTTTTTTGTTTCTTGTTAATTATTTGATAATAAATATAATATGAAATTGTATATCAGATTGTATATCGTATTCTTATGGTTAGGTTGTGCATATTTTGCAAATTTGTATAAAACGATTGTAAATATGTATAATGGTGAAATAAGATACAATGAAAACAAAGAAAACAGTGACACCTTTTAATATGCAGGAGATTGCCAGAGCTTTGCGCGAAATGATTTCGGAAGATTCTCCCAATGCTTCGGAGGCTTTGTTGTCCGGAACTCGTGAGGCTGTATTCCGTGAAATCTTTATTTTTCATTATCCTTCTTTTTTAGAGAAACTTTATCAGTCTATTCCGGAGGTGGATAAGGATGAAGAACTGATATGTATGCTGGTAGCTCTTGGACAGTCTGTAAAGGAGATTGCAGAACTGATTTATTTTTCGCCGGAACGGGTAGAATTGTTATGTGCTTCGGTCTGCCGCAAGATGAATGTGACGGAAGTTCGAGAAATGGAGATGCTAATGAAGAAGTTGTTATCATAAAAATACGTACCTTAGCGGCAAAAATCAGATAAAATGAATCGAATCTTTCATGCGCGCATTGCTATGGGGCAGTATCTGTTTCTCATCCTGATAGGTATTCTCGCCGTCTATATGCTTTGGTACAAGTCTCCGTTCCTGGCTGCTATTTTCATGCTTTGGCTGGTGGTTATTATCGAGAAGCTGATTCATACCACCTATACCGTAACGCCCGACGGGAAGTTGGTGCTGTCCTTCGGCCGTTTCTCCCGGAGTAAGGAAATTCTGATGAAAGACATCACTTCTGTGGAGCGTGCTTCTTCCATGCAGGTAGGGCGGTTTGCGGTGATGCGCTATGTGCTCGTGAAATATGGCGAGGGTAAGTGTGTAGTGCTTCTTCCCGTCAAGGAGGAGGAGTTTATCCGGTTACTGGAGGAACGGAGAGGATGAGCAATATGGTGTGCCCACGTATGCAATTCCGTTTTAATCTGTCGTTATCGCTTCCATGGTAATGTCTCCTGTGTAGCTTTCCGGAGTTGTTTGTATGAACTTTCCCTTTATCTGTCTTTCCGTAGATGCAGGTAATCTTTGAATCATAAATAAAGCTTAATTTTAGCTCTTCTGTTTGCAGTTTTTCGGATATGGCAGCGTCCATTATGTAAAAGAGAAACGAATATGAATTTGAATTGCGCCATTTTACATGCAGACCCGGAGATTGCCGGAAGGTTGGAAGAGTATATCGACAAGGTTCCTTTTCTCTCTTTGCACGGAAAGTACGGCAATCCTCTTGAAGCGCTGAAGGATTATTATGAGACAAAAGTGGAAGTTTATTTTATCGGCATCTATCCGGTGGAAGAAGGTGAAATCAACGGAATGGATTTTTGCAGGCTCTTGTCCTCGTCCACTCGTGTCATTTTCATTACAGACACCGACCGCTATGCTGCCGAATGTTTCCGTCTGGATGCGTTGGACTATCTGATGGACGGGCTCAATTTCTCCACGTTTTTCCAGTCTGTCAGCAAAGCGGCACGCTGGTTCTCTTTGCAGGATGCAGGTACGTCCGACTCCAAACACAGGCAAGGTCCGGAAGAGGTTCCGAAGGTGATTTACATGCGGTGTGACAACCGCATCATGCGGCTCGACCTGGAACGGATAAACTATATAGAAGGTATGGGCGATTATGTGAAGATTTTCTGTAAAGATTCCCCTAAGCCTATCTTGAGCCTATGCAGTATGAAGTACATGGAGGAAAAACTTCCGGCGAACGAATTTATCCGCGTGCACCGTTCTTTTATTGTCCGCATGGACTGCATCAGCGCCATCGGGCGCAGCACATTGCTCATCGAGCAGAAGGATGTCCCCATTGGCGATGCTTACCGCGAAAGGGTGAAAGGGTATGTGTCCAGGCTGGCAGTGTTGTAATACCCTGTTTTCAGATACTATATACTTTGTTTGTTGGATCTATAGTTCCAGCGTGCTGCATCTATATATGCAACGCGTTGCATATATAGATCCAACAAATGATAATCATTCGGTGTAAAATCCGTGTAATCTGTGGTGAACCGGAACCTTGTATTACTTTAGTTTTGCTCTCGAAATCCTTTCCCCGAACGTCAAGTTCAGATTCAGGCTGAATCGGCTTTCCTGCATCAGATTGCTGCGTGTGTTCAGTTGTTTCCGCCAGGTGGCGCCCAGCGAAAGATAGGAGTACCGGATGGGGAAGCTCGCCCCTACACTGGCTTCCAGATACTGCATCTTCCCGCCTTTCAGGTTGATATAGGAGT
The DNA here is from genome assembly GCF_040227615.1 of Bacteroides sp. RTP31139st1_H2_RTP31139_211217. Taxonomy (NCBI): domain Bacteria; kingdom Pseudomonadati; phylum Bacteroidota; class Bacteroidia; order Bacteroidales; family Bacteroidaceae; genus Bacteroides; species Bacteroides sp. RTP31139st1_H2_RTP31139_211217. The sequence continues at coordinate 29,842 of NZ_JBCNZM010000006.1, forward strand.
TGCCGAAACCTATTCCACCCATCAGCTCGGTGGAACGTGCCAGACGTGGCTTGGTAATGTAGCTGCCTCCCAGGTTCACTTTGTGCTGGTTCTCGTATTTCATGGAAGTGTAGGAGGAGGAGTTGCGGCTCCAGTCCAGGTAGTTGTAGTCGGCGGTCAGCACCCAGCGTTCGGTGGTTATGCTGAGGCCGGTGCCGAGGTGCATGGGCAGATATTGTGTACGGCTGTGGTATCCTTTATCGAGGTTCTCGCTGGTAGATGAGTTGCTGTAAGTCAGTGTATTGTCGTGGCTGATGGGAAGGGAGGGAGCAAATACCAGCCCTGCCGCCCACTTCCGTTGTCCGGTCGCACCCCATTCGTAATGTATGCCGAAGTCCGCATAAAAGGCCTGTTTAGAAGATTCGTACTTTACGACGGCGCTTTCCTGCGTTTCGCTTTGCGTCACTGTGCCCGCTATCATCCCCAGGTTGATGCCGACCGACAGTTGCCTGCTCAGTGCAAAGGCATTGGTGACGTAGCACCGGTATAGTCCGCCCGTACCCTCAAAGAGCGAGTAGGTGTAGTTGCCGGGCATTCCCTCTATCTCTTCTTCGGTCTGGATGACATAGCCCACACTGCTGTATGGTGCTGCACCTACAAGGGCATACCAGCGCGGCAGGACACGGAAGCCCATGCTGATGCGGTTGGGGTTGCCGGTGAAGTTGGAGCTGTGTTCGCTCAGAAAGGAGTAGCGGGCATATGAGGCAGATACACCCACATCGAACGTGAAGCAGGCGGTGTCCATGCGGGTGATGGCTGCGGGGTTCAGCGTGTTCAGAAATCCGGTACGGTTCAGGGCGATGCCCGTGTTGCCCATGCCGGCATAACGTCCGCCGTCACCGGCACTCAGTTCGCCCACTCCGTACATGGAGGTGGGCAGGTTGGTGGTGTTCTGGGCCACGGCGGTGAGGCTTGCCGTACACAGACTGCACAGCAGAAGGGGAATCCGGTAATGGCGTTTCATTGCTCGTTGTATATTTTGAATCTTACGTCTAATCTGCATTGTCTCTCTTGTTCGGGGTCGTTGGTGAAGATGACCTGGTTGAAGGTGGTGGTGCTTTCTTCGTCTGTCAGACTCATCAGCAGTTTCTGCCGCTTGATGCCCGAAGTGCCGTAGTTGTTGCGGATGAATTCGGTGAGGTCGAAGGAGTAGTAGGTCTCTTTCCCGTACATCTCGTCGATGGTCAGGTCGCCGGTCTGTACGGTTACGCCGTCACTGCCGTATACGTAGTCCTCCAGCACATTGTTCTCGTCCGTGATATAAAGGCGGATGTCATTGGGAAGCTGGTTCACTTCGTTGTAGCTCCGGGCCAGAGGATAGAGGTAGAGTGTGGCGCTCTCTATGGAGACTATCTGTCCGGCACTTCCGAGGCTGTTGAGGTAGGGGAATTCCAGTTGGTTGTAGTAACCCGTCAATCCCTGCATATAGGCCAGGCAACCCATGTCGCTGGAGTGGACGAGGTTCTCTATTCCGCTTTTCAGGGAAGCAAGGTGGGTGCCGGTGGGGTCGTGCCGGATACCGGTATAGGCATAGTCGGTGTTTACGTTGAAAGTCAGCACTTGTCCGGTACGTTGGTTGGAGACTTCCTGATAGTGGAGGTTGATGCTCATGGCAGAGTCGTTCACCATGAATCCGGTGATACACTGCCCGTCGTTTTCGGGAACAAAGACCAGTCCGGGGAATTTCTTCTTGAACTTGTCTTGGGTATCGAAGTAGTCGTCCTGGGCCACGAGGTCATTCAGCAGTTGTTGTCCCCATGAGTCGGGCAGGCGGACGCTTACTTCCTTCTTCCGCCCCGGGCAGGGGGTGAAGGTAAAGCTGAAGAGCGGGGCATCTTCCGTCGGGAGTACGGTGCTGTTGTAAAGGTCCTCGTCGTTGTCCAGCACGATAGGTTTTTTCAGCCGGTAGATGGAGATGCGCTGTTGCGTCAGGGTATCTCCCCAGAAATGGCCCGAAGGTATCATTCGCAGTACGAGGGAGTCGAGGGTATAGGTATAGTCTGTGTTGGGGGTGAAGTCGGACGTGGAGTATTCGGCATAGTAGGTGGCGGATACTTCTCCCCAGGCGCTGCTCCGGTAATGTCCTAGCTGGCAGATGCTGTCGCCCCGGGTCTCTATGGAGTCTAGCAGGATGGTGCTGATGTCTACCGAGCAGGTGTCTGCGTATACATTATAGAAGGAGCTTTCCACGAGGCTCTTTCCAAGCTGCGAGTTCTCGTCCTGGCAGGCGCAGAAGATAGCGAGGACTGCGAATAAGCTGTACAATGACTTCTTCATTTCTGTTCTTTTAGTTGGCGGCAAAGGAAAGGCAAAACTTTTATATCTTCCTACAAAAATCGGCGTTCGGACGGTTTTTATCGGTAAAGGCGTTTAACGGGAATTTCGGACTGTTCGTCGGTTATTTTTGTCGGTGTGGTTGCGGTGGTTTACTTTTGCGGACAGACAAAAAGGACCTCCCGCAGCTTCTTGTTTTGGAAAGTGGGAAGTATAAAGCTTAATCATTAAAAAAACAATAAACAATGAACAGACTATTGGTAGGAATAATGTTGCTGGCCATCGTGTGCATTGCCGGCAGTTGTACGGACGAGGATGAATACACTCAGGGGCAGTGGATGAAGAAAGCCAGCTATAACGGTGTGTACCGCGCTTATGCCTCCGGCTTCACCATCGGCAATTATGGATATTTGTGTGGCGGCTTCTACGGAGCGAACAAGGATTACCTGAACGACCTTTGGGAGTATGACATGAGCCGGAACAGCTGGACGCAGTGTGCCGACATGCCCGTTGCCGGGCGCAAGGCTGCCGTGGGCTTTGCCGTGAATGGCAAGGGATACATTACGACCGGTTCCGTAAAGGACGGCTCCTCGTCCTACTGTGTAGCAGATACCTGGGAGTATGACCCTGCCACGGATACCTGGACACGGAAAGACGACTTCAAAGGTGGAGTACGCGATGGTGCCCTGGCTTTCAGTATAGGCGGATATGGCTATGTCGGTACGGGCTGCAACAGCGACGCTACCGGCAGCGAGAGTGCCTACAAGATGGACTTCTACCGTTTCAACCCCAATGGCGCCGAAGGTTCGCAATGGGAAGCGGTGAGCGGGTATGGAGGCGAGAAGCGCTACTTCGGTACGGCATTCGTCATCGATGAGGTGGCCTACATCTGTTGCGGGCGAAACAACAGTACCGATCTGGTGGATTTCTGGAAGTTCGACGGAAGCAACTGGACCCAGTTGCGTGACATTGCCGATACGGACTCCGACAATGACTATGACGATGACTACGCCATCACACGGTCCGAAGCCGTATCCTTCGTCATCGGTGGAAGGGGATTTGTGGCTACGGGAATACGTAACAGCACTTCCTTGAGCAGCGACTACTGGCTGTACGACCCTGACAAGGACTTATGGTACGGCGATTCCGATGACGACTTTACCCCCATTACAGATGTACATAATTATCCTTCCGGTGCTTCTTCGCGCAGGGCTGCCGTTGGTTTCTCTACCGGCGAACGTGGTTTTGTGCTGACAGGAACAAGTGGTACCAGCTACTTTGATGATGTGTACGAACTTCTACCCGATGAGGAAGAGGAAGTCTGATTCGCCCCATAACTGAACGGAACTTATGAAGCTGATGTTTATTATGATAAAGATAGGTGTACCGGCTGTGATGGCGGTATGCCTTTCTTGCTGTTCGGGTCATACTGCCGGCGGTGGCAATGAGTTGAAATGCCGGGTGATGGAGGTGGAAGGCGGTTACGGCTACGTGGTGCTGCATGGAGCCGATACCCTGATATATCAACCTTTTATACCTGCTTTGAGCGGTCGCCTGCCATTTGCAACAAAGGTGGAAGCGCTGGCGGCCGGTCGGTTGGTATGCCGCAAGCTTGCCGATGGGCAAGCTCCGGCATTGAGCAGGGAGGAGGTGGAGTCTTGTCTGACAGACACCGGACTCTAATCTTCTAAAGAATCCTTTACTTCGTGATGTATTTCCGAGCAGTCATAAGGGTATCTCTGCATGAATTTACCCTTGAGTACCTTCTTTGTATCGCTACCGGGACGTGAAAGAGTGGCGGTGAATGTCACTTGAAGCCGTTTGTAGTAGATGGTTGAAGTGTATATGTTCCATTTCATACCTACTATGTCTACTTCAAAATGTTTATATCTCAGTTCGTCTTCTTTGTAATACTTGCCTTGGTTGATGAAGAATAACAGTTGTTGTCCCATGATTATTTTTCCGTCTTCTATGTGGTTGGGCAGATAGATGCTACGTTTCTCCGGGTCTATGCTTTTGAAGGTTTCATCAGAGTGCCCATCGGGTATGAATGCGTATTCTGTCCATTTATTGATGAATGGATAGTAGTCATGCTTGTCGGTTGTGTTTCCCAGATTTTCATTTTTATAGGTACTCTTATCAGGTCCTGTTCCGGCTTCTTTCACTCCGTCACCTTCTTCCACGCTGTATTCGATGGACTCTATCTGATAGAAGTTAGTGCACGGTTCTTGGTGTATGATGATTTGTTCCTTGTAGAGTCCCGTTTTCATCTCAAGGTTGATGATGAGGCTACGGGATTCACCTAAGTCAAAGTTGTCTTTAAAGTGCAGGATGAGATGGCTGTCGGTGTCCCGTTCCAAGTCCCACCATTTATAATGCAGGCTTCCCGTACCTTCCAGTTGTGGGAGCTTGTTGCCATCCATCATGAGGTCTCCCCATGGGGTGGTGATGGAGGTTATGCGCCAGTCGCCGCGTGTTAGGTCTATCTGCAGGGTAGAGGCTTCGCCCTTCACGGTAGTTTCCTGAAAGGGCGAGAGGCGGATTTCATCGCTATCATTGCAAGCCGTCAAGCCGCAAAGAAAAAGAGCGAACAGAAGGATGGGTTGGAATAAGTCAGTCGTTTTCATGTTGGTTATTATTTGATTTATGTCCATTGGACGTGGCATTCTTTGTAAATGCTGCCCGACAAAGATAATTATTTCCTCTTTACGCTGTATTCTCCGAAAGAAAGAAGTGTTCTTTTTTGTCGGATAATACGGGTTTTATTAACTTGCGCACAAATTATCGCTAATCATTAACCACTAACCATTAATTCCATGAAATACCAAGTTGCCATTATCGGTGGAGGTCCTGCGGGATATACTGCTGCCGAAGCTGCCGGAAAAGTAGGATTGAGTGTCGTACTATTTGAGAAGCAGAGTCTCGGTGGAGTGTGCCTGAATGAAGGGTGTATCCCTACCAAGACCTTGTTGTATTCGACCAAGACCTATGACGGAGCCCGCCATGCTTCGAAGTATGCGGTCAGTGTGCCCGAAGTATCGTTCGATTTGCCCAAGATTATTGCCCGCAAGCAGAAGGTAGTACGCAAGCTGGTATTGGGAATCAAAGGAAAGCTGACTGCCCATGGTGTGACGATTGTCAGCGGAGAGGCCACAGTGACGGACAAGAATCATGTGGAGTGCGGCGGAGAAACCTACGAATGCGAGAACCTGCTGCTCTGCACCGGTTCCGAAACCTTTGTCCCTGCCATTCCCGGCATAGACAAAGTGTCCTATTGGACTCATCGTGATGCACTGGATAACAAGGAACTGCCCGCTTCGCTTGCCATCATCGGCGGCGGTGTCATCGGTATGGAGTTCGCTTCTTTCTTCAACAGCCTGGGAGTGCAGGTAACCGTCGTCGAGATGCTGGACGAGATACTGGGAGGCGGTATGGACCGAGAGCTGGCGGGTATGCTCCGTGCAGAGTACGCCAAGCGGGGAATCAAGTTCATGCTGAGTGCAAAAGTAGTGTCTGTCATGCCGGATACTGCCGAAGCTTCTTCCCTTATCCAGGTGAATTATGAAACAGCCGACGGTCCCGGTTCCGTCGTTGCCGAACGGCTTCTGATGAGTGTCGGGCGCCGTCCGGTAATGAAAGGCTTCGGATTGGAGAATCTGGGCTTGGAAAGAACGGAGCGCGGAAATGTCTTTGTCAACGGACAGATGCAGACTTCAGTTCCCGGAGTATATGCTTGCGGCGACTTGACGGGATATTCCTTGCTGGCGCATACAGCCGTCCGCGAGGCAGAAGTAGCCATACATTCCATCATTGGCAAGAAGGATGCCATGAGCTACCGTGCCATCCCCGGCGTGGTATATACCAATCCCGAAATAGCCGGTGTGGGCGAGACAGAAGAATCCCTGCAGAAGAGAGGCGTTGCCTATCGTGCTGTGAAGTTTCCGATGGCGTACAGTGGTCGCTTTGTAGCAGAGAATGAAGGAGTGAATGGCGTCTGCAAGTTACTGTTGGGCAGTGACGATACCGTATTGGGGGCACATGTCTTGGGTAATCCCGCTTCGGAAATCATCACGCTGGCAGGCATGGCTATTGAACTGAAACTTACTGCCGATGAATGGAAGAAGATTGTCTTTCCGCACCCCACGGTGGGAGAGATATTCAAGGAGGCATTGTAGAACCCATGACTATTGTTTCATATAAACATAAAAGATGAAAACCGTAAAGCTAATCACCTGCGACGATGCCTTTCAGGCACATGTTATTCAGGGTGCCTTGAAGAATGAGGGCATTGCGTCTGTTTTGCATAATGAAAACATGTCTTCCGTGATGCGCGGATATGTCCGTGATGTCACGGGAGTGGATATATTTGTCTATGAGGACGAATATGACAATGCCCTCCGTCTGCTTGAACGGAACCAGATGATTCCGGAACAGTTGAGGTACTGCCCCCATTGCGGTTCGGATGAGATTAAGTTTGTGCTGAAGAAGAGCCATCGGGTGCGTGCTGTGGTGGCTGCTGTTATTGCGGCATTGTCGGCCGCACCTCCGGGCACTGAGCATTGGGAGTATGTATGCAGGAAGTGCGGCACTCATTTTGAGAAGCCGGTGGCGAAAGGAACAGTTGAAGAATAATCAGGTGTTTATTCTTTTAACCGCTTTTCAATCCAGTCCCGGTTTTTACGTCCCAATCGGCTTTCCGCAAAATCCAGGAAAGCCGATGTGTCTGTTATATGGGCTTGGATGACACCTGCCAGAAAGTTGAAGAAAGGTTCTTCACCCACTCGGACAAGCAGGTCGGCGAGTAGTACTGACCCTTTCCTATAGAGGGCAAGATGCGCTTCGCGGTCGTTGCGGTCAATACCCCAGATAGGACGGATATGGCGTGTTTCCTTACGGTAGGCGTCGATGTAAGCGGCATAGGCTTTTTCGCCGCGGGCGTGGCGTATGTATTGCAAAGCACTGAATTCGGCAAAAGATTCGTTCAGCCAGTCGTGCCAAGATTCCACCGGAGCCTTGTTCCACCAGAAGTGGCCGATTTCGTGGGCGGTGTTCTTGAGTACATATTCATTGAATGTTCGGGAACTGAGCATAATGAAATTTTTACGGCTGTACCCTCCTGAGGTGCCGGAAGCTGAAAGCAGGAATTTCATGTAAATATCCTCATCTCCCGCAATTTTATAAAGGCGTCGGAAGAATTTCAAGGCATTGTGGCAACATTGAAGTGCCGAGTCTGCACCGGCATCCGGGAAGTCTGTATAGATAAGTTCAATGGTAGTTCCGTTATCATTGATGCGGCGGCTTTTCAGCATGGGTGAAGCCAGGATAACATTGTCGAAATTCTCCCAAGGTTGCTCCATTTCCCATATCCCTTCTTCTGTATGGGAAATAATACCTGAGCCGCTCACCGTATAACCGTCAGTGATGCCGATTCGTAAGTGCGAATAATCTGCCCGGTTACCGTTGCAGACAGGATACCATCCCGTATAGTAACCAAGTTCAATCCAATGGTCATTGAATGATTTTGCAGGGCCCTGCACTTCCTGCATGTAGAGTGTGTAACGGGTATTTATGCGGCAGCGGTCATCGGCTCCTGCCGGCCGGTAGAGGGTCAAGGTCCGTCCGTCGGGAATGAATTGGGCAGGTGCTGGGGCAAGCGTATCGAAACGGTAGGTTATCTCCCGGCTGCTGTGGCGTAGTGTGTCGATACGGGCATGGCGCCATAGTACCAACGAGATTGAGTCACTGTCATGGAAATCGACTTCAAACGAACCGCCAACTTCGACTTGTCGGTTCGGTACATCAATCTGTACGGTTAAGTCATAACTGACAATGCGCGGAGATTCTTGTGCCCGAAGCATGGGGGAGAAAAGGAGGCATATTGTAAAGCAGGCAATTGTAAGTTGTAGTTTCATGGTACATCAATTTTAGAGTGATAGTAACTGGGAGATTTTGCCTATGCAATCTATGCAAAAGTAGTATTTTTAAAGGAATATTAAGATGGATGGCTGGATATAATTTATGAAAAGACTACCTCGTTGTTGTTCATTTGTAAGATTGTCGTACTTTTGCCTTTAAAGATAAATATATTTATGAAAAGGATATTGTTGCTGTTAATTTTATCCGTCTGCCTGCTCCCATTATGGCCCCAAGAGACGGTAACTCCGGTGAAGCCGCTCTCTGCGCGGATTGATGCGTTGATAGAACACAAACTTCCCGCAGGCTCTAATGTGGCCATTTCGGTCTATGACCTGACTGCCGGAAAGCCCTTGTACGGCTATCAGGCGGACAAGCTTTCCCGTCCCGCTTCCACCATGAAGCTGCTGACCACCATTACCGCCCTTTCCCGTCCCGAAGCCGACGAGCCGTTCCGTACGGAAGTGTGGTATCAGGGAACCATTGAGCGCGATACCTTGCAGGGGGATATGTATGTGATAGGCGGTTACGACCCGGAGTTTGATGAAGAGGCATTGGATTCCCTGGTGGCTACCGTGGCCCGTTTCCCCTTCTCTGTCATCAAAGGCAAGGTGTATGGAGATGTCTCCATGAAAGACTCCTTGTACTGGGGCAGCGGCTGGTTGTGGGATGATACTCCCTATTCCTTCCAGCCCTACCTCTCACCGCTGATGCTGAATAAAGGAGTGGTGAAGGTTACCGCCACACCCGGCGAACGGGGCGACAGCGCACGCCTTGAATGCACTCCCGCCTCTTCCTATTATACACTGACGAACAAGACCCAAAGCCGTACCCCTTCTGCCGGACGTTTCCGTGTGTCGCGCGACTGGCTGGTGAACGGGAACAACATCACCGTGACGGGCAACGTCGATGCCCGCCGTGCAGGTACGGTCAATATATTTTCTTCGCAGGACTTCTTCATGCATACCTTTATGGAACGGTTGCAGGCACGGGGCATCCGGTGCATTCCGGCGGTAGATGCGGAAGTCTCTTACCTCTTCGGCGAGTTCAGGCAAGACAGCCTCTCCGTACGGATGGCTTCCTACGAAACTTCCGTGCAGGATGTGGTGAAACAGATAATGAAGGAGAGCGATAATCTCAATGCCGAAGCCATGCTCTGCCGGTTGGGTGTGCAGAGCAGCGGAAAGAAGCGTGTCTCTGCCGAGGACGGGCTTTCTGCCATCCGCATGCTGATAAAAGAGATGGGATATAACCCCGATAGGTATAATCTGGCAGATGGTTGCGGTCTTTCCAATTACAACTACATTTCACCGGAACTCTTGGTTTCTTTCCTGCGATATGCCTACTCGCGTACGGATGTTTTCCAGAAACTTTATAAGGCTTTGCCCATTGGCGGCGTGGACGGTACACTGGAGTTCCGCATGAAGAAAGGCACCCTTTCCCACAGAAATGTACATGCCAAGACGGGTTCCTTTACCGCCATCAACTGCCTGGCCGGCTACCTTAAAGCCCGCAACGGACACGAGATAGCCTTTGCCATCATGAACCAGAATGCACTGTCGGGCAGGGAAGCACGCGCTTTCCAGGATGCGGTGTGTGATGAAGTGATACGTTGAGGTTTAGCCATCGTAAAGTTGACCTTTAGCGTCGTAAAGTTAAGGTTTAGCTTCCTAATGCAGACCTTTACGGAGTGAGCCCCAAGAGTAGGGGAAATCATTCCTCTTTCGTATTGCGGTAGCGTGCCGGAGACATACCCAGATAAGACTTCACATACTTCCCGAAGAAAGACTGGTTGGGGAAATTAAATTCTTCTGCAATCTCCTTGATGGACTTGTCCGAATGCTTCAGCCGGTACTTGATGTGCTCGATGGCACTTTCGTTAATCAAGTCCAGCGGTGTACGTCCGCATGCCTGCTTGATGACCTTCGAAAAGTGTTTGGGACTATAGCAGAGTGCATCGGCATAATATCCTACAGAACGGTGTATGCCGTTGTCTTTGGACAACATCTCTATAAACTTACGCAGGATATAGTCGGACTGTTTGATGCTTTCTTTTGTATCGACTGTCATTTCTGAAGGGTTCACTTCTTTGTTGAGGTGTCCCAACATCTCACAGAAAATGGCAGAAAACAAGTATTGCATCACTTCCCTGTGATAGTGATGAGGCTCGTCGTTTATCTTTGCCATAAGCAGTTCCCGGTAGAATTTGAAGATTTCCTTGTCCCCTTCCTCCCCGACAGACTTTATGGGATTGTTGTGGATATGCATAACGGTATTCCATGTATCCTTCTCCATCTTGACCACGCGTTGTAGGAACTGTGTGGAGAATGCGGCAAGCCTTATCTTGTGCTTTGGGCTTACCATCGCGTGGCTGATAATGGTATTGGGAAGGCCGAGCAGTAAGTCGCCTGCTTCCAGTTGGTAGGTTTTGTAGTTGACGTCCAACTGGATACAGCCTTCTAGACAGATAGCGATAAGGAAGCATCCTAATCTTATTGTATCTTCATTGTAGGGGCTTCCCTCCAGACTATTGATTATGACAAAGTCATTGTCTACATAGTCAAGGACATGTTCGCTGTTTTTAAAGTCCGCGATTTCTACGATTTTTATGTTCCCTTTCTCCATATTCTTCCTTTTTCGTTTTGCAAAGTTGGTGAATAATGGGAAATATGGGATGTTCCATTATGCGGCTTTCTTGTTCTATATGTCATTTATAGACAATTCATTAGCCTTAAAAAAGATGAATGTCGAAAAAGGAACATCTTTGGTGTGTAATTGGTCATTATGGCGTTGTTCCTTTCTCCTACTTTTGCCATCGGTTTTAACAAAAAGACAATGAGAAAAAGTATGATTACATTGAACAGGAAATGGATACGGCTGATAGGGATTGTCGGTTGTACAATGTGTTTGGCATCTTGCAAGCAGGCATCGGATGCTTCCGGAATGAAACCTTCTTATGCTACCATGAAAGTGGAGGCGACGGACAAAGAGCTTTCCACTTCGTACTCAGCAACGATACGCGGACGGCAGGACATAGATATTTATCCGCAAGTGTCGGGTACCATCGAGAAGCTTTGTGTGACCGAGGGGCAGAAGGTGCGCCGGGGACAACTGCTTTTCATCATCGACCAGGTTCCCTACAAGGCTGCACTCAAAACGGCCGTTGCCAATGTGGAAGCGGCACGTGCCGCACTGGCTACTGCCGAACTGACTTATAACAGCAACAAGGAATTGTATGCGCAGAAAGTGGTTTCGGAATTCAGCCTGAAGACTGCCGAAAACAGCTACCTTACCGCCAAGGCGCAACTCTCGCAGGCCGAGGCCCAGGAGATAAGCGCACGCAACAACCTCTCCTATACGGAAGTGAAGAGTCCCAGCGACGGGGTGGTGGGGGCATTGCCCTACCGTGCAGGGGCATTGGTCAGCCCCAGCTTGCCGCAACCGCTGACAACGGTCAGTGACAACAGCGACATGTACGTTTACTTTTCCATGACCGAGAACCAGTTGCTCGCCCTGACACGCCAGTACGGCAGCATGGACGAGGCGCTGAAGAACATGCCGGCAGCAGAGCTGCGTCTGAACGACAATTCCGTCTACGACAAGAAAGGTACCATCGAGTCCATCAGTGGTGTCATCGACCGCCAGACGGGTACGGTAGTGGCACGCGTGGTCTTCCCCAACGAATCGCGCCTGCTCCATAGCGGGGCATCGGGCACGGTGGTGGTGCCTGCCACGTATAAGAACTGCATTGTGATTCCGCAAGAAGCCACCGTACAGTTGCAGGACAAGACGTTGGTATACAAGGTAGTGGATGGCAAGGCCGTCTCTACCCTGATTACCGTGGCAGGAATAAATGACGGACGCGAATACGTGGTGCTGGACGGACTGAAAGTGGGTGACGAGATTGTTTCCACAGGTGCCGGACTGCTGCGCGAAGGAACGCAAGTGAAATGATGATTGCTATTTTATCAACTATCAATGACCCATTAAGATGAAAGGAAACATATTTATAAAACGGCCGGTGATGGCTATCTCCATCTCCGTACTGATTCTGGTGATAGGGCTCATTTCGCTCTTTACGCTGCCGGTGGAACAATATCCTGACATTGCGCCTCCTACGGTATATGTCAGTGCCAACTACACCGGCGCCGATGCCGAAGCCGTGCTGAACAGTGTCATCATGCCGTTGGAGGAGAGCATCAACGGTGTGGAGAACATGATGTACATCAGCTCTACCGCCACCAATGCCGGTTCTGCCACCATACAAGTCTATTTCAAGCAGGGCACGGACCCCGACATGGCTGCGGTGAACGTACAGAACCGCGTATCCAAGGCGCAGGGACTGCTGCCCGCCGAAGTGACGAAAATCGGTGTGACTACCCAGAAGCGGCAGACCAGCTTCCTGCAAATCGGCGCTTTGGTGAGCACCGACGGGCGCTACGACCAGACGTTCCTTGCCAATTACCTCGACATCAACGTGATTCCGCAAATCAAACGTATCGAAGGTGTGGGTGACGTAATGGAGCTGGGTGATACCTACAGTATGCGCATCTGGCTGAAACCGGAACGGATGGCGCAGTATGGACTGGTCCCTTCGGATGTGACCGCCGTATTGGGCGAGCAGAACATCGAAGCGCCTACCGGTTCGCTGGGCGAGAATTCAAAGAACGTGTTCCAGTTTACGATGAAGTATCGTGGACGCCTGAAGAGTGTGGAGGAATTCCAGAACACGGTGGTACGCTCGCAGAGTGACGGTTCCGTGCTCCGTCTGAAGGACGTGGCGGATGTGGAGCTGGGTACGTTGACTTACAGTTTCCGCAGTGAGATGGACAGCAAGCCGGCTGTGCTTTTCATGATGTTCCAGACGGCAGGCTCCAACGCGACCGCCGTCAACAAGCAGATTACAGCACAGATAGACGAGATGAGGAAGAGCCTGCCCGAAGGGACGGAGTTTGTAACCATGATGAGCTCCAACGACTTCCTCTTCGCTTCCATACACAATGTGGTGGAGACACTGGTCATTGCCATTATACTGGTAATTCTGGTGGTGTATTTCTTCCTGCAGGACTTCAAGAGTACGCTTATACCCTCCATTTCCATTATCGTGTCGCTGGTCGGCACGTTTGCCTGCCTGGTGGCTGCGGGGTTCAGTCTCAATATCCTGACGCTGTTTGCGTTGGTGCTTGCCATCGGTACGGTGGTGGACGATGCCATCGTGGTGGTGGAGGCGGTGCAGTCCAAGTTCGATGCCGGATACAAGTCCCCTTACCTTGCCACGAAGGATGCGATGGGCGATGTGACGATGGCCATCATCTCTTGTACCTGCGTGTTCATGGCGGTATTTATCCCCGTGACGTTTATGGGCGGTACTTCGGGCGTGTTCTATACGCAGTTCGGTGTCACGATGGCAACGGCGGTGGGCATCTCCATGATTTCGGCATTGACGCTTTGTCCCGCCTTGTGCGCCATCATGATGCGTCCGTCGGACGGTACGAAGAGTGCGAAGAGCATCAACGGACGGGTGCGTGCGGCATACAATGCCTCGTTCAACGCCGTGCTGGGCAAATATAAGAAAGGTGTGATGTTCTTCATCCACCACCGCTGGATGGTGTGGACTTCATTGGCGGCTACCGTCGTATTGCTGGTTTACCTGATGAGTACCACCAAGACGGGGCTTGTGCCGCAGGAGGACCAGGGTGTCATCATGGTGAACGTCAGCACGTCTCCGGGAAGCACGCTGGAAGAAACCACGAAGGTGATGAACAAGCTGGAGGACATCCTGAAAAACACTCCCGAGATAGAACACTATTCCAAGGTGGCAGGATACGGACTGATGTCCGGTCAGGGCACTTCCTACGGTACCATCATCATCCGTCTGAAGGACTGGGGCGAGCGGAAGGGGAGCAAACACACGTCCGACGCTGTGGTGGCCCGTCTCAATGCCCAGTTCTACGGCGTGAAAGAGGCGCAGATATTCAGCTTCCAGCCGGGTATGATTCCGGGCTATGGTATGGGTAACTCCCTGGAGCTGAACCTGCAGGACAGAACGGGTGGTGACATGGCTACGTTCTACGAGGCAGTGATACAGTTTCTGGGTGCGTTGAACCAGCGTCCCGAAGTGGCTATGGCGTATACCTCTTATGCCATGAATTTCCCGCAGGTATCGGTAGATGTGGATGCTGCCAAGTGCAAGCGTGCGGGTATCTCGCCGGGTGCGGTGCTCGACGCATTGGGCAGCTATTGCGGCGGTGCCTATATTTCCAACTACAATCAGTTTGGCAAGGTGTACCGCGTCATGATGCAGGCATCGCCCGAATATCGTCTGGACGAACAAGCACTGGGTAATATGTTTGTGCGCAACGGTACGGAGATGGCTCCGGTCAGCCAGTTCGTGACGTTGAACAAGGTGCTCGGTCCGGAGACGGCAAACCGTTTCAATCTGTACAGCGCTATCGCCGCTAATGTGAATCCGGCGGAAGGATATTCGTCCGGTGAAGTGCAGAAAGTGATTGCGGAAGTGGCAGAACAGACATTGCCGCTGGGCTACGGTTACGAGTACGGAGGTATGGCACGTGAGGAAGCCAATACTGGTGGTGCGCAGACTGTCTTTATTTATGCCATCTGTATCTTCCTTATCTATCTCATCCTGGCATGTCTTTATGAGAGTTTCCTGATACCGTTTGCGGTCATCTTCTCCGTACCGTTCGGGCTGATGGGTTCATTCCTCTTTGCCAAGGTTCTGGGATTGGAGAACAACATCTATTTGCAGACGGGTGTGATTATGCTGATTGGCTTGCTCGCCAAGACGGCCATCCTGATTACGGAGTATGCCATCGAGCGGCGCCGCAAGGGAATGGGCATTGTGGAATCAGCTTATTCGGCCGCCCAGGTCCGTTTGCGTCCTATCCTGATGACGGTGCTGACGATGATATTCGGTATGCTTCCGCTGATGTTCTCGAGTGGTGCGGGCGCCAACGGTAACTCTTCGCTGGGTACGGGCGTAGTAGGCGGCATGCTCATCGGAACGCTAGCGCTGCTTTTCGTCGTTCCGGTGTTCTACATCATCTTCGAGTACTTACAGGAGAAGGTTCGTCCGCCAATGGAGGAAGAAGCCGATATGCAGGTATTGCTTGAAAAGCAGAAGAGTGAGGCAGAACGGGCGAAAGATTGAGGAAAATAAAATAAAAACAGATTGGAACAATGAAGAAACATATCATCCTATTGTCCGCCGCCGGTTTGCTGTTCAGCAGTTGCGGCGTGTACACCAAATACAAACCCGCTACCGAGGTCCCCGACGGCCTCTATGGGGAAGAAATGGCAGCTTTTACGGAGAGCCTCGCCGGTTCTCCGGCTGCCACCGAAGACAGCCTGGACCTTGGCCTGGGCGGCATGGACTGGCACGAGCTTTTCACCGACCCGCATCTGCAGGCACTCATCGGACAAGGGTTGCAGAACAATACCGACTACCAGTCGGCACAGCTCCGCGTGGAGGAAGCCGAAGCTACCCTGCTGTCCGCAAAGCTTGCCTTCCTGCCCTCCTTTGCCCTTGCGCCGCAGGGCACGGTGAGCAGCTTTGACAGCCGCAAGGCCACACAGACCTATTCGCTGCCCGTCACTGCCAGTTGGGAGCTGGATATTTTCGGCCGCATGCGCAATGCCAAGAAACAGTCGAAGGCGCTCTATGCGCAGAGTCAGGACTATCGCCAGGCCGTGCGTACCCAGCTCATTGCCGGGATAGCCAATACTTACTATACCCTGCTGATGCTGGACCAGCAGCTTGCCATCTCCAGGCAGACCGAAGAGACGTGGCGGGAAACCGTTGCTTCCACCCGTGCCCTGATGAATGCGGGCATGGCGAACGAATCCGCCGTGTCGCAGATGGAGGCCACGTACTATCAGGTGCAGACTTCCGTGCTCGATTTGGAAGAACAGATAAACCAGGTGGAGAACAGCCTTGCGCTGTTGCTGGCAGAGACGCCCCGTCATTACGAGCGCGGTGTGCTGGCAGAGCAGCAGTTCCCCGTGGGCTTTTCTATAGGGATTCCTGTTCAGATGCTTTCCTGCCGTCCTGATGTCCGTTCGGCTGAGCGGACACTGGAAGCGGCGTTCTACGGCACCAATGCGGCGCGCTCTGCCTTCTATCCCTCCATCACGCTGGGCGGGAGTGCGGGCTGGACCAATTCTGCCGGTTCAATGATTGTGAATCCCGGCAAGTTCCTGGCTTCGGCAGTGGGTTCGCTGACGCAGCCGCTCTTTGCTCGCGGGCAGGTCATTGCACAGTACCGCATAGCCCGTGCCCAGCAGGAGGAGGCTTCCCTTGCCTTCCAGCAGACATTGCTGAATGCAGGCAGCGAGGTGAACGATGCCTTGACTGTTTGGCAGACAAGCCTATCCAAAAGCGAACTGCTGGACAAGCAGGTAGCTTCCTTGCAGACAGCTGCCCGCAGCACTTCCCTGCTGATGGAGCATGGCAACACCACCTATCTGGAGGTGCTTACCGCCCGGCAGACATTGCTCAACGCACAACTGGCACAGACGGCAAATCGATTTTCTGAAATACAAAGCCTGATTAACCTCTACAAGGCGTTAGGGGGAGGTCAGGAATAGAGTGTCATCATACTACTCTCTCTGCATCTTCATTTTAAATGTGAAGGAAGGGCTGTCCGGGAAGTGATTCCAGGCAGCCCGTTTTCAATGAATAGGAGGGATCAAATGGAGGCAAGTATTTCTCTAGACAAATTATTGCAGTTTTTCACTCAATGCGAACGATAAGTGTTGGCTCGGTGAGAGATCGATTGAAGAAACTGAAAAGGAAACTGAAGCAAAAGATAGTGAGTTTACCGGTAAGAAGGAGGTTTTGCCAGGAATTGATGCAGGGATGTAGTAGGTACTGAAATAGCTTGTTGTTGGATCTATAGATGCAGCGTGTTCCATCTATATATGCAACGCGTTGCATATATAGATCCAGCAAACCGGAAATATACATGCAACGCGGCATATCTTTCGGGCGGTTTCTCTCCGCCTTTGAGGGAGCGGTTTATTTATACTGTGCCCAGTCTACATTCTTCATGTCTCCACTTTGGGCCAGCTCAGCGTGCATAGCCAGTGCGGCGCGCAGAGCGTGGGGAGTTTGTGATTTGCCGTCGGTCAGTTTCAGGTAATCCCACAGAATGTTCTTGTAGTCCGGATGAACACAGTTTTCGATGATGGCTTGTGCACGTTCTTTCGGACTCTTGCCGCGGAGGTCGGCCACACCTTGTTCGGTGATGATGATGTTGACGTCATGCTCCGTGTGGTCCATGTGCGAAACCATCGGCACGATAGCCGAGATTTTACCTTCCTTGGCAACGGACGGACAGGTGAAGATGGAGATATAGGCATTGCGGGTGAAGTCACCGCTTCCACCGATACCGTTCATCATCTTCGTACCGCCGATGTGCGTGGAGTTCACGTTGCCGTAGATGTCGGCTTCGATGGCGGTATTGATGGAGATGATACCGAGCCGGCGCACCACTTCCGGGCTGTTGGAGATTTCCGACGGACGGAGCACCAGTTTGTCGCGGAAGAAGTCCATATCCTGGTAGATACCTTCCAGACAGTCGTTCGTTACGGTCAGTGAGCAGGCGCTGCCGAATTTCACGCGGCCTTCGCGGATAAGTCCGATAACGGAGTTCTGGATGACTTCTGTGTACATTTCAAAAGCGGGGATGGTCTTGTCACGTCCCAAAGCACCCAGTACGGCATTGGCAATGTTGCCCACACCAGATTGCAGCGGCAGGAAGGTAGGCGGAATGATTCCGCGTTTCATGTCGGCGGCAAGGAAGTCGGCCACGTTCTGTCCGATTTTGTCGGTCAGCGGGTCGGCGGCGGCAAACGAACGTGCCTCGTCCGGCCAGTTAGTCTCCACTACGCCGACAATCTTTTTCGGGTCTACCTGGATGTAGGGCAGGCCGATACGGTCACTCGGTTTGTAGATGGGGATTTCGCGGCGGCAAGGAGGGTCGAGGGGTTCGTAGACGTCGTGCAGACCCATGGCACTCTTGCTGTGGGCGGCATTCAGTTCCACGATAATCTGGTCGGCCAGGCGGCAGACAGTCGGAGCGATACCGCCGGCAGCCGTCAGGTAGATTTTACCGTCGGGAGTAACTTCACATGCCTCGATGATAGCAACATTCACTTTTCCCATGAAACCATAGCGTACTTCCTGCGCCATCTGTGAGAGATGGATGTCGTTGTAGGCTATTTCGCCATTGTTCACGGCTTTGCGGAAATCGGCGTTGGTGGTGTAAGGAGCACGGTAGCGGATAGCTTTGGCGCGTGAAAGGATACCGTCGCAGGAATCTCCGGTAGAAGCACCGGTGAAGATACCTATCTGGAACGGGTTTCCTTTTGCATGTTCTGCTTCCGCGATTTTTGCTAATTCAGCCGTAACGGCTTTGGCTGTTCCTGCGGGAGTAAATCCGCTCAAGCCGATGTTGTAGCCATGTTTAATCAGGCTCGCAGCTTCTGCTGCCGAAATGTAATTGAGTGCCATAATATAAATAGTTATTTTTTCGTGTAAAGATTCTGAAGGGGCTCGTAATTGGTTCTGCAATTATCGACTGTCTTTAATATTTCCGTTGAAGTATTTCTGACCAGATGATGGCTTTCCTCGCTTCTTCTGCCGAGTGGATGCCGTATTCGGACGTTACTTCATCGGATTCCTGCGGACGGGATGCCGGGGAGGGAGGGGAAGCCTTTATGGAAGTGTGCTTGGATTTGGCAGACGGTTTGGATACCGGCTTGGGCTTTTCTGCCGGCTTGGGGCCTTCGGGAATAAAGCCTCCGTAAGTATCTCCGCCCCAGTATTCGGGCAGTGGGTTGTCAACGTCGGGCATAGGTATGTCGGGACTCTTGTCAGCATTTTTATTTGCTTCTTTCTTAAACTGCTTGACGAGTCCGATTACTATGACAGCCGCAACTAACAGAAACTTGAAGACATCTTCCATATTCTTTTTGATTTTCCACCCAAAGATAGTGCAATTATCTCTTATCTTTGCTTTTGGGCAAAGTTAATTATTTAATCTGATTACAGCCAAGGAATTGGTAATAAAAAAGGGCAGCTTCACAGCTCCCCTTAATTTTTTTAACCTAAACCTTAACTATGAAAAAATCTAATGTTTCTTTCTTTCCACAAATTTGTGAATTAATTTGCTCTATGCCAAATTAACACTCGGAAAATGTTTGCTCTCTTAACATAAATTAGCTGATAAGGCGCAGATTGACAACTTGTAATGGCATTTTTCTTTCATTTCATCCGTTTATTGGGAGGGAAGAAGTATCTTTGCGCTCCGAATGACAGATACCAACTTATGATATAAACTGATTTTAAACGAACTGATTATGGAAAAAGTAACGGGAGCAGACTTTAAATCTGCAACTGCTGATGACAACAAGAAGTTGTTTATCGAGACTTACGGCTGCCAGATGAATGTGGCCGACAGTGAAGTGATTGCATCCGTCATGCAGATGGCGGGATATTCGGTGGCCGACACCCTGGAGGAAGCCGATGCAGTGTTTATGAACACCTGCTCCATCCGCGACAATGCGGAGCAGAAGATTCTGAACCGTCTGGAGTTCTTCCACTCGCTCAAGAAGAAGAAACGCGGCCTGATAGTGGGTGTGCTGGGCTGTATGGCAGAGCGTGTGAAGGACGACTTAATCACCAACCATCATGTGGACCTGGTGGTGGGGCCGGATGCCTACCTTACTCTGCCCGAACTGATTGCCTCGGTAGAGGCCGGTGAGAAAGCAATGAACGTGGAGCTCTCCACCACAGAGACCTATCGGGATGTCATCCCCTCGCGCATTTGCGGAAACCACATCTCCGGCTTCGTCTCCATTATGCGTGGGTGCAATAATTTCTGTACTTACTGCATCGTTCCCTACACCCGTGGCCGTGAGCGTAGCCGTGATGTGGAAAGCATCCTCAATGAAGTGGCCGACCTCGTGGCAAAGGGTTACAAGGAAGTCACCCTGCTGGGACAGAACGTCAATTCCTACCGCTTCGAGAAGCCGGACGGAGAGACGATTACTTTCCCAATGCTGCTGCGCACCGTGGCAGAGGCAGCGCCGGGCGTACGTATCCGTTTCACTACCTCGCACCCTAAAGACATGAGCGACGAAACTCTCCAGGTCATTGCCGACATGCCCAACGTATGTAAGCACATCCACCTGCCGGTACAGAGTGGGAGCAGCCGCATCCTGAAGCTGATGAACCGCAAGTACGACCGCGAGTGGTATATGGACCGCGTGGCAGCCATCCGCCGCATCATCCCCGATTGTGGCTTATCTACGGATATATTCTCCGGTTTCCATAGTGAGACGGAGGAGGACCACCAGCTTTCCCTCTCGCTGATGGAGGAGTGCGGATACGATTCCGCCTTTATGTTCAAGTACAGCGAACGCCCCGGTACGCATGCTTCCAAGTACCTGCCGGACGATGTGCCCGAGGAGGTGAAGATTCGCCGTCTGAATGAAATCATCGCCTTACAAAACCGTCTCTCTGCCGAGGCGAATGCCCGTTGCGTGGGCAAGACGTACGAGGTGCTGGTGGAAGGTGTTTCCAAACGTAGTCGTGACCAGTTGTTCGGCCGTACGGAACAAAACCGTGTGGTGGTGTTTGACCGTGGCACGCACCGTGTGGGCGATTTTGTGATGGTGAAGGTTACCGAATCCAGTTCGGCTACGCTGAAAGGAGAAGAGGTAGCCGGCTGACGGGATAGAAAAGTCTCGATGACATCAGTATGATGACACCGGTATATAGAATAAAAGCACGAGCCGTGAGGCTCGTGCTTTTCATATTATAAACTTTAAATTTTATTCTGCCATGGCCAGAATATTCGCTACGTAGTCGGTCTTGTTGTAGCTTACCAGGGTCAATTCGGACTTTGGCGCGTCCTGATTGTAGAGTTTGTAAGCTACCGGCATGTTTTCATCGTTCAATTCATACACACTTTTCTTCATGTCTTTGTCATAAGCCTTGTGAGACTCGTTCCAACGTGCGTAGGACATGGTGATTTCATCATTGCCATATTGGTATGTCATCTTAAAGTAAGGTGTCCATTCGTCTTTTGTACCGTCCCACTTGGAGGCTTCCTTGCAGGTCAGGCGTTTCTGGTCGTCATAAGAGTATTCATAACGGATGTGCCGGTAAAGTTGTGCACCGTCTTGCTTAAAGATGGTCTTGGCAACTACTAATTCGTTTTTCACTTCTTCATTGGTGATGAAGTTGTTTTCCTGAGCTTTCACTTCTGTATTCATAACGCTTACGATAGTCATTGCTACGAATGCGACTGCCTTGAATAAATTTGTAGTTTTCATAATCTTTATTTTTAATTGTTGTTACTTACTCTGTTTCTTTTAGACGTTGTTCCCGATTAAAAAGTTGCATTCCAACTAATCTTTTTCTCAAACGCCTTCGCCTAATTATAGTCAATTCCCATGCCAAAGATTTAAGTTGTTGATAATCAATGAATAGATGCTTTCGAAAACTGTTCATTATCGGACAGTTGTCCGCTTAATATCGAACAGTTGGTCATTCGTTCCGCCAGCTGGCCGGAGCAAGCGTTTGTTTTCTTAAATCTCCTTAATGGAAACCCT
Organism: Bacteroides sp. RTP31139st1_H2_RTP31139_211217; assembly: GCF_040227615.1. Lineage (NCBI taxonomy): Bacteria > Pseudomonadati > Bacteroidota > Bacteroidia > Bacteroidales > Bacteroidaceae > Bacteroides > Bacteroides sp. RTP31139st1_H2_RTP31139_211217. Next base: position 51,709 of record NZ_JBCNZM010000006.1, read on the forward strand.
ATAAATCACTTTTTATTTGTTATTTTGCACCAAATTTAGGTATGGTGTGGTCTGTTTCATTCGGGCTGCACTTCCTTATTGGCAGAACGTTCGATGAATAAACTCACTATAAAAGCTTGTCCGTTATGTGGTGGAACGCATTTGGAGCGTGCCCTGACATGTGTAGACCATTATGCCTCGGGCGAAATGTTCCACTTGTGCCGCTGCCGGGATTGCGGTTTCCTTTTCACGCAAGACTTTCCCGTGGAGGCTGAAATCGGTCGTTACTACGAAACTCCTGATTACATTTCACATACCGATACCCGCAAGGGGGCGATGAACTCCGTGTACCACTGGGTGCGCAACTATATGCTGGGACGCAAGGCACGTCTTGTGGTCCGTGAAGCACACCGCAAGGAGGGCAGCCTGCTGGATTTGGGTACGGGGACTGGTTACTTTGCCGATGCCATGCAGCGTCGCGGCTGGCAGGTGGAAGCTGTGGAAAAGAGTGCGCAGGCGCGTGCCTTTGCCAAAGAACACTTCAATCTGGATGTGAAACCCCATACGGCATTGAAAGATTTTGCACCGGGCAGTTTCGACGTCATCACCCTATGGCATGTCATGGAACATCTGGAACCCCTCAACGAAACGTGGGAAACCTTGCACTCCCTGCTGACTGAAAAGGGGGTACTGATTGTAGCTGTGCCCAACTGCTCCTCTTTCGACGCAAAGAAATACGGGGCTTACTGGGCTGCCTACGATGTGCCCCGCCATTTGTGGCACTTCACACCGGGCACCATCCAGCAATTCGGTTCCAAGCATGGTTTCATCATGGCAGAGCGGCATCCCATGCCGTTCGATGCCTTCTACGTCTCCATGCTGACAGAAAAGCACATGAGGCACTCGTGTACTTTCCTGCGGGGAATGGTGACCGGTACACTGGCCTGGTTCAGCGCGTTGGTGAAGAAGGAACGCAGCAGTTCCATGATTTACGTGTTCAGGAAGAAAGGGTGAGAAAAGGGATTAGGGATTAATGATTAATGATTAATAGCGACTGATTTACATAACTTGTAGCTTGTAACTCGTAACTTATAATTGATATAATGAAAGCAAAGAATAACTCGGTATCCTATTTTGACATGCAGTTCATTACGTCCAGCATCAGTACGACGCTGGTGTTACTGCTGTTGGGGCTGGTTGTATTCTTTGTGCTCGCGGCTCATAATCTTTCCGTGTACGTCAAGGAGAACATCAGTTTCTCCGTGCTTGTCAGTGACGACATGAAGGAGAGCGACATCCTGAAGCTTCAGAAGAGGCTGGACAAGGAGGCTTTTGTGAAGCAGACGGAATACATTTCCAAGAAGCAGGCACTCCGCGAGCAGACTGAGGCGATGGGTACGGACCCACAAGAGTTCCTCGGCTACAATCCTTTCACTGCCTCCATCGAAATCAAGCTGCATTCCGACTATGCCAATTCGGACAGCATCGCCAAAATAGAGAAACTGATTAAAAAGAATACCAATATCCAGGAAGTGCTCTATCAGAAAGACTTGATAGATGCCGTGAACGATAATATAAGGAATATCAGCTTGATGCTGCTGGGGCTGGCTGTGATACTGACGTTTATCTCCTTTGCGCTGATAAACAACACCATCCGTCTGGCTATATATTCCAAGCGTTTCCTTATCCACACCATGAAGCTGGTGGGAGCAAGCTGGGCATTCATCCGTCGTCCGTTTCTGCGGCGCAATTTCTGGATAGGTGTGCTGGCCGCTTTCATAGCCGACAGCATTCTGTGGGGAGCCGCCTATTGGCTGGTGTCCTACGAACCGGAGTTGGTCAAGGTGATTACGCCCGAGGTGATGGTGCTGGTGTCGGGTGCCGTGCTGGTGTTCGGTGTACTTATTACGTGGCTGTGCGCTTTGCTTTCCATCAACAAATATCTGAGGATGAAGGCAAGCACACTGTATTATATTTAACGCCTTGAAGTGCATAGAGAGAAAGTACTGTTATCGCAGCCTCCAAATAGTAAATTGTAAATAGTAAAATAGTAAATGTATAGATGAGTAAAGAGAAATTCGCTTTTGATAAGACCAATTTTATCCTGCTTGGCATCGGAATGGCGGTGGTTATCATTGGTTTTCTTCTGATGACCGGCCCCGTGTCTACCCCGACGACCTTTGAGCCGGACATTTTTAGTGTGAGACGCATCAAGGTGGCTCCGGTAGTTTGCCTGCTGGGGTTTGTGTTCATGATATATGCCGTGCTGCGCAAGCCTAAAAGCTGTCGTGCAGAGGAGTAAACTTTCAGACGTGGATTACACAGATGACGCAGATTGGAATATTAGAAATCCGTGTCATCTGCGTTATCTGCGTCTGAAAAATAATCAGAAAGAAAGTAGTAACAGAGCTTCCGGACAGCCCCTCCGGCAACTCAAGAACTTAAAAACTTAAACAAATTGGAATGGTTTGAAGCGCTTATCCTTGGGCTTATTCAAGGACTGACCGAATATCTGCCGGTGAGCAGTAGCGGACACCTCGCCATAGGTTCGGCATTGTTCGGTATTGAGGGAGAGGAGAATCTTGCTTTTACGATAGTGGTACATGTGGCTACGGTGTTCAGTACGCTGGTGATACTCTGGAAAGAGATTGACTGGATTTTCAAGGGACTGTTCAAGTGGCAGATGAACGAGGAGACACGTTACGTCATCAATATACTGGTATCCATGATACCTATCGGCATTGTGGGGGTATTTTTCAAGGACGAAGTAGAGGCCATTTTCGGTTCGGGACTGGTCGTTGTGGGCTGCTGCCTGCTGCTGACAGCTCTGCTGCTGTCTTTCTCCTATTATTATAAGCCGAAGCAGAAGGAGAACATCAGCATGAAGGATGCCTTTATCATCGGTCTGGCACAAGCATGCGCGGTGCTTCCGGGGCTTTCCCGTTCGGGCAGTACCATTGCAACCGGTCTGTTGCTGGGCGACAACAAGGCGAAGCTGGCACAGTTCTCTTTCCTGATGGTGATGCCTCCCATCCTGGGCGAGGCACTGCTGGATGGAATGAAGATGATGAAAGGTGAGGCGGTTGCAGGGGATATTCCGACGCTTTCGCTGGTGGTAGGTTTCCTGGCTGCTTTTGTTTCGGGCTGCCTGGCCTGCAAGTGGATGATAAATATCGTGAAGAAGGGCAAGCTGATTTATTTTGCCATCTATTGCGCGATAGCCGGTGTCATAACGCTCATATTAAGCTAAAGTCCCCTCCTTGTGTGGGGGAAAGACTGATTACTCCGGAAATCAATAAGAGAAAAATATTAAGTTGTACCATTTTATCCCCCTCCCTACCGGGGAGGGGTTAGGGGAGAGGCCAATGAATTTTAAAGAAGGAGAAGTCCTCTATTTCAATAAACCGCTGGGATGGACATCGTTCAAGGTTGTGGGACATGCGCGTTACCACATCTGCCGGCGGATAAAGGAGAAGAAGTTGAAAGTAGGCCATGCCGGTACCCTCGACCCGCTTGCTACGGGGGTGATGATAGTCTGTACGGGCAAGGCCACGAAACGGATTGAGGAATTCCAGTATCACACGAAGGAGTACGTTGCCACCATCCGGTTGGGTGCCACCACTCCCTCTTACGACCTGGAACATGAGATAGATGCCACCTATCCCACGGAGCACATCACCCGCGGACTGGTGGAGGAGACGCTGAAGAAGTTCATCGGCGAGATACAGCAAGTGCCTCCCGCCTTCTCGGCATGTATGGTGAACGGGAAACGTGCCTACGACCTTGCCCGCAAGGGAGAGGAGGTAGAGCTGAAACCCAAGTTGCTCGTCATCGACGAGATAGAGCTGCTGGACGACGGGCTGGATATTGCCGAACCGTGGATAAAGGTACGCGTAGTATGCAGCAAAGGAACCTATATCCGCGCCCTGGCACGTGACATCGGCGAAGCCCTGCAGAGCGGCGCTCACCTCACCGCCCTGGAGCGTACCCGCGTAGGCGACGTCCGGCTGGCAGACTGCCTCAATCCCCTCGATTTTAAAGAGTGGATAGAGGCGCAGGAGATAGATATTTAGTTATAAGTTATGAGTTATTTGCTATGAAGTGTAGCATACTGCCGGATAACTCATACCCTCTTATGACTAAAACAGACTGATATAAATAATAAATAACTTATAACTCATAACTAATTATGAAACTGTCGCAATTCAAATTCAAGCTTCCCGAAGAGAAGATAGCTTTGCACCCCACGAAGTACAGAGACGAGTCACGTCTGCTGGTGTTGCACCGTAAGACGGGTGAGATTGAGCACAAGATGTTCAAGGATGTTCTGGACTATTTTGATGACAAAGATGTGTTTATCTTCAACGACACCAAGGTTTTCCCTGCCCGCTTGTACGGTAACAAGGAAAAGACCGGTGCGCGTATTGAAGTGTTCTTGTTGCGTGAGTTGAACGAAGAGCTCCGGTTGTGGGATGTACTGGTGGATCCTGCCCGTAAAATACGTATCGGCAATAAGCTCTACTTCGGTGACGACGACTCTATGGTGGCTGAGGTTATCGACAACACCACTTCGCGTGGGCGTACGCTTCGTTTCCTTTACGACGGTCCGCACGATGAGTTCAAGAAGGCGCTCTATGCGCTGGGCGAAACGCCGCTGCCCCACAGCATCATCAACCGTCCCGTAGAGCCGGACGATGCCGAACGTTTCCAGTCTATTTTTGCACGCAACGAAGGAGCTGTTACGGCGCCTACCGCCAGCCTGCACTTCAGCCGCGAGCTGATGAAGCGTATGGAAATCAAGGGTATTGACTTTGCCTACATCACCCTGCATGCTGGCTTGGGTAACTTCCGCGACATTGATGTGGAAGACCTCACCAAGCACAAGACAGACTCCGAGCAGATGATTGTGAACGAGGAAGCCGTACGGATTGTGAACCATGCCAAAGACCTGAACCGCCAAGTCTGTGCCGTAGGTACCACCGTGATGCGTGCCATCGAGAGCACCGTCAGCACCGACGGACATTTGAAGGAATACGAGGGTTGGACCAACAAGTTCATCTTCCCGCCGTACGACTTTACCGTGGCCAATGCCATGATATCCAACTTCCACATGCCGCTCAGTACCCTGCTGATGATTGTTGCCGCTTTCGGCGGTTACGAGCAGGTGATGGAGGCATACAATGTGGCATTGAAGGAAGAGTACCGCTTTGGTACGTATGGAGATGCGATGCTGATTACAGACCGGTAATTATGGTTGTTTATTTCAGTCTTGGTACCAATCTCGGCGATAAGGAGCAGAATCTCCGCATGGCCGTCCAAAAGATAAGAAAGCAGATAGGGGAAGTGATTTCCCTATCTGCTTTTTATGCTACTGCCCCGTGGGGCTTTTCTTCCGATAATACTTTTCTGAATGCCGCACTCTGCGTAGACACTGCTTTGGCACCTTTGGAGGTGTTGCAAACGACGCAGGAAATCGAGCGGGAGATGGGGCGTACGCATAAGTCTGTCAATGCAGTGTATAGCGACCGTGTGATAGACATCGACCTGTTGCTCTGTTTTGCCGATGACGGTACTCCCGTTTTGCTGGATACTCCCGAACTGAAACTTCCTCATCCGCTGATGCAGGAACGCCGTTTCGTGATGGAGCCGTTGGCGGAGATTGCTTCAGGCGTGGTGCATCCGGTATTGGGAAAGACAATCGGGGAATTGTTGCAAAATCAGTGTTAATCTCTGCTATCTGTAGCGCAGATACAAGATTTCTTTTTTATCTTTGCCTCCGGAAAGCGAAGATAGGCTGCACCTCAGCATAAAAAATGAACAAGTTCATTTTGTTCTGCGTTCGGTTTGCACTATCTTTGCCCCCGAAAAACGATATGTGGAGAGATTTGAGTAGCTTGCAACCACAGAAAAAAATGCTAAAACACATCCTTTTCTGACGGCATGTTTGTGTGCCGGATGCATCTACTCCACACACCTCCTTCCGCCATTCGTTGAATTATCAATTATCAACTATCAATTCTCAACTGAAATGGGATATTTATTCACATCCGAATCGGTGTCTGAAGGACACCCCGACAAAGTGGCCGATCAAATATCGGACGCTGTGCTTGACAAACTGTTGGCCTACGACCCCAGTTCGAAAGTAGCTTGCGAAACTCTGGTTACTACCGGTCAGGTAGTGCTGGCTGGAGAAGTGAAAACCAAAGCGTACGTTGACATGCCTCTCATCGCACGCGAAGTAATCAAGAAAATCGGCTATACCAAAGGCGAGTATATGTTCGAGAGCAATTCGTGCGGCGTGCTGAGCGCCATCCACGAGCAGAGCCCCGACATCAACCGCGGCGTGGAGCGACAGGACCCCATGGAACAAGGTGCCGGAGACCAGGGAATGATGTTCGGCTACGCCACCAACGAAACGGAGAATTACATGCCGCTTTCACTGGACCTTGCACACCGCATCCTGCAAGTGCTGGCAGATGTCCGTCGCGAAGGCAAGGTGATGACCTACCTCCGTCCCGACGCCAAGAGCCAGGTGACCATCGAATATGATGACAACGGCACACCCGTACGCATCGACACCATCGTAGTCTCCACCCAGCACGACGACTTCGTACAGCCTGCCGACGACAGTGATGCCGCCCAGCTGAAGGCCGACGAGGAAATGCTCGCCCAAATCCGCCGGGATGTAATCGAGATTCTGATGCCGCGTGTCATTGCCTCCATCCATCATGAAAAAGTGCTGGCACTGTTCAACGACCGTATCACATATCACGTCAACCCCACGGGCAAGTTCGTAATCGGTGGTCCTCACGGTGACACCGGGCTGACGGGACGCAAGATTATCGTAGATACCTACGGCGGCAAGGGTGCCCACGGCGGCGGCGCTTTCTCCGGAAAGGACCCCTCTAAGGTAGACCGCAGCGCAGCTTATGCAGCCCGCCACATTGCCAAGAATCTGGTAGCTGCCGGCGTTGCCGACGAAATGCTGGTACAGGTAAGTTACGCTATCGGTGTGGCACGCCCCATCAATATCTTCGTAGATACTTATGGCCGCAGCCACGTCAATATGAGCGACGGTGAGATTGCCCGTAAGATTGACGAGCTGTTCGACCTCCGCCCCAAGGCGATAGAAGACCGTCTGAAACTGCGCAACCCCATCTATCAGGAGACTGCCGCCTACGGACATATGGGCCGCGAGCCGCAGACCATCGTCAAGCACTTCAAGAGCCGCTACGAAGGCAACAAAGATATAGAGGTAGAGCTATTCACCTGGGAGAAGCTGGACTATGTGGACAAGGTGAAAGCCGCATTCGGTTTATAATCAGCATAGCTTTACGGCTATTTATATAGAAGGCTGCCCTTCTGCAGATACCGATGTTTCGGAGGATGCAGAAGAGGCAGCCTTTGTTGTTTTGGTCTTGCTCTTCAAATGGATTTTTTCACCGGCAGTACAAACACGAACCTTGCCCCCTCCTTGTACTCCTAGTCCAG
>NZ_JBCNZM010000007.1:0-47810 GCF_040227615.1 Bacteroides sp. RTP31139st1_H2_RTP31139_211217
TTCGGCTCTACCATTTGCTATGCCCATCTGCAAGCTTCGGGGTTTATCAACGACCATCTGACGGATTGCATTTGCCGGAAAGGGTAAGATAAGGCATCCCCTCTTCATCAAACCGGACCGGAATCCAGAGATATCCCGAATACATTAGGCTCTTGGGCCGCCAAATATCGGCCATGAAAAGGTAGCGGTTGCCGGGAAGCTGCAAAATGTAAGTGCTTTGACCGCCGAAAGTCCGCTCACTTCCCTCGCCCTGGCAGGGATTGGGATGCTGTTTCCACGGTCCCCAGATGGAAGGAGCCGAGAACAGACGCGCCGCATTGGGCGCCCAGCCGGTACAACCGGAAGTTATCATCCAGTAAGTGCCGTCTTTCTTGAAGATAGCCGGTGCCTCATTGTGTCCCCCCGGAAAGAGACGGACATATTTTCCGGAATGTCCTTGATAGTCATCTGTCAGTTCGGCTATTTGCAAGGTCAGATTCTCTTCCGAAGAGTAGATATGATAAGCTATCCCATCATCGTCAACATACAATGTCATGTCACGGGACATCTGTCCGCCCTCCAAGTCACGCTTCACGAACAACCCCTTATTTACAGCCTCTCTCCACTCGGGTGTCCACCATTCTTCAAACTGTTCCATATTCCACTGCATGTCCCGTTCTTCCTCCGTCATATTCAGCGGAAATATTCCAGGGCAGACACGACTCGAAGAAACAAAACGATAAGGTCCCGTCGGAGAATCACTGACAGCCACTCCCGCACGGGCAGCCTCATAGCCTTTACCCTTCAGCTCCAAATGAAACCACATGACAAATTTCTTCGTCCTTTTGTTGTAAATCACCTTGGGACGTTCCATAATACAGCCTTTCTCTATTTCATTGCCCGCTTCTTCCGATACAGACAAGGCCACCCCCTCGTATCTCCAGTTACATAAATCGGTAGAAGAGTAGCAAGTTACTCCCACTTCCGTAGAGAATCCCTTTGCCGGACGGTGTTCACCGAACCAATAATATTTACTGTCAAATAACAGTATACCACCACCGTGTGCATTAATATACTCCCCGTTTACATCGTTCCACACTCCGGCCGGAACCATTTCGTCCTTTCCCTTTAAGGTGGAATCATTTTGTGCCTGCAGACCGGTGATTGACGCTACGATAACCAACCATGCCCCTAAAAACTTGAAATTAAAATTAGTCATACTCTGTCTTGTTTCTATTTATAAAGAAGGGAGCAGGACGCCTTCTCACCAGAAAGTGTATCCTACCCCCTAAATCAAATACCTATTGAAAAATGCCTTTATTTCTCAGCCGGCTGGTCAGCTACCACCGGCCAATAAGGATTCTGGTAAAGAATGGAAGTCGATACATCCGCTCCCGAAGTGGCTGTCAACTGGAACTGCTTGATCATGATAGGATTCAAATAGTGTGCCATCTTCCAAGTACAGCCGTTATAGGCAGACTGGTTGCTGCTTCTCTCGAACGGACGGAGATACTCACTCTTGTCTTTCGATGAGACATTAGCTTTGTCTGTCCCGTCAGCAACCAAAATGGATTTTCCATTATCATCCAAATACCAGTCCTCCATCGGAGTATTCCACAAATGCATACCTTCCAGATGGCTGGGAGCAGTCATCAGTTGGTCCATAGAACGCCAACGGCACAAGTCCATGTAGCGAAGACCTTCAGCCAGGAACTCGCAACGACGTTCACGACGGATATTATACAGAGTCTTGTCAGAGATGACACTTCCACCCGTATAGGCTCCCCAATCATTTTCAGCCTCCTTGCTCATGTCCGTTGCAGCGATAGTCTTGTCAAAATCAGTACTGATGCCGGCACGTTGACGAAGTACAGTCCAATATTCACGAGCCGTAGCATCCAGCGTTCCATTGAGCAGATAACTTGCTTCCATATAATTCAGCAGAGCCTCAGCTGCACGGAAACATACAGCTGCCGTATAACCACCGCCATTGGCATAATACTTACGGTTGAATGAACCACCCTTGCGCAATGCATAGCCGGTAGCATAGCCACGCTCACCGTCACCACTCGTAATGGCCGGATAGGGCTCTTCCATCACAACTTCCGTACCTTCATTATTATCAACTTCAAAAAGGATGTTCTTCTGTCCCGGTTCTTTCAGGAAGATACTGAGACGCGGGTCACGGTTTACACGTACATCAGCAACCGTCTTGTCGCCCATATAATAGCCGTCACCATCCGCATAAGAACCGTGAGCATAAACCGGAGTACCATCCTTCATCAGGAAATTCTGTACGAATCCACGGGTCAGACCGATACGGTAATTACCACGTCCGGCAGCGGCATTGATGTTATGAGTAGAGAGTCCGCGGGCATACTGGCGCCACAACAGTACTTCCTTCACATCCGAAAGGTCTTCTTGTGCAAACATATCAAAGTAAGGATTTGACGGGTCATCAGCTGATTGTTGCAACACACCGGTATTCTCCGTCAAACTCCCTTTGTATTTATCTGCTACAAGTTTGGAAGCCTCTACGGCCTGTTCCAAGAAGTACTTCACTTCATTATCAATGTTTCCGCTCGGATACTGATAATTGTTGTGAAGAGATGCCCCCGGCCAGCCTTCTCCACCAGGTACGAATGCCGTACCCTTGAAATTCTGCAACCAAGTAGCCTCGAACAGTGCCACACGTGACTTAACCAGCATCGCAGCATCCTTATTGATACGCGTCGTCGCCATATCGACATCACTCATATAGGCATAAGCCTTGTCAAGATCGGAAATGATGAAACGTGCCACTTCATTACGCGGAAAACGTTTGCTGGCTTCACGGAGAGCTTCCATCTCATCGGCAAGCGGTTGGTTGATAATCGGGAAGTCGCCGAACAACTGGAGCTTCTTAAAGTACTCGTAAGCACGCAGGAAGTACATTTCTCCGATATAGTGCTTGATGGTGGCTACACTCCCGGAAATTGTATTTTGTGAACCGCTCATGTCCTCACCGAATTTGGGAAGTGCTTCAGACAAAAAGAAATTAATACGATAGATGCGTTCGAACTTCCAATTGTCACTTTCGCTATGAGGTACTTTCCAGCGATCCTGGGTATAGCGGTCATTGGCATTCACCTCTATCTGGTTATCGGTTCCTTTGTCTTCACCGAAGATGCCATAAGTCCACTGGCCGAATGACGGAAGGACATTGGGATATTCATCATTCAGATTGGCTTCCAACTGGGCCGCAGTGGAGTAATAGGTTTCGGGAGAAATGCTTGACATCGGCTCTCTGTCCAGAAAATCATCGCAGGAAGTCGTTCCGGCAATCACTGCCATTGCCATGAACGCTTTTACAATATATCTATAATTCGATTTCATAATATTCTTCATTATTTATGGGATTAAAGTGATACGCTAAGTCCAAAAGACCAAGTTCTTGAAAGCGGGTATGCATTACCGGCACTCTTGATAGGTGCAGAAGCATTGCTGTCCGTGTTACCACCGCTGATGGTTTCGGGATCGAACAACTTGCTCAGTTTGGTTCCCGTCCACAGATTCTCGCCCGATACGAAGATGCGGCAGTTGGTGATACCGATTTTGCGAATCATGGAAGCAGGCAATGTGTAGCCAAGCTGGAAGTTCTTCAAACGGATATAAGACGCATCCTGCAGATAGCGGGTTTGGGTTTCCTGGTTCTGGGTACTGTCAAATCTCGGACGCGCATAGTATGAATTGACATTGGCGGCAATCTCATGACCGGCCAGCCCGACGGGTTCATCACGGAAGTAATCTTCGTGTTCCTTCAAACCGGTTGACCACCACATACCCCATTGGCCAACGCCCCAGAAGATATTGGAACCCTGCCAGTAGTCACGCTTCATCACTCCCTGGAAGAAGAGGCGAACATCAAATCCCTTGTAATTGGCATTCAAGTCAAGACCGAAATGATAACGGGGAGTATTGTTGCCTATCACCTTCAAGTCACCGTGGTCCTCCAAAGTCTGTGCACCTTTGGTGATGCCCGGTTTTCCATCCTGGTCGGCATACATGATGTCACCGGCAGTCCAAACGCCGGAACCGATGGCACTTTGTCCGCCCACTTTATTCAGATGCGCCTGCATCTCATCATCTGTCTTAGCAATTCCCACGGTTTCAAAGCCCCAGATTTCACCAATCTCGCGGCCTGCGATATAAGTATTGATTGAGTTTGTCGGGTTACCCGGGTATCTGTCTATATAAGTACGTGCATCAGAAACATTGAACTTAATGCCATAGCCCATACCGAAGTTGGTGCGGTCCTGCCATCCGATGGTAAGTTCCCAACCCTTCGTCTTCAAGTCACAGTTATTGGTCTTGGGAGTCGCAATACCCAATGTAGCGGGCAACTCTACAGACGGACCTACCATATTGTCCGTATAACGGATATAAGCATCGAATGACCCGGTCAGACGGTTGTTGAACAGCCCCCAGTCAAGACCGATATTCCAGGTACGCACTTTCTCCCAAGTCAAGGCTGTACTGATAAGGTCGCCTACATAAGCAGTGTTTGGTTTCAGTCCATTCTGCAGCCAGCTTCCGTTTGCCTGCTTCAATGTCATGGCACGATAAGTAGGATACCAGCCGTTTGTATTCATATTCCCCAGTTCACCATAAGAGAAACGGAACTTCAACTGATTGCAAACATCCGCAAAATCTTCCCAGAAGTTTTCCTGGGCAATGTTCCAACCCAAAGAGAAGGAGGGAGACAACTGCCAACGATTGCCACGGCGGAAGCGGGAGGTACCATCATAGCGCAAATTGGCCTCTGCCAGATAACGACCTTTATAATCATAGTTCAAGCGGCCAAAGAAACCCGCTGTGGCCCACTCATTACGATAGCCACCCACCTCGGGCACCTTATCCTTACCGGCGCCGTCAATATTCGATATCAAGTCCAGTTCCGGAAGGTCTTCCACCTGCAAACCATATCCTTTGGCACTAAAAAACTTCTGGCGCATTTCTTCGGACTGAAAACCACCCATTACCTTAAAATTATGATCATCATTGATAGCAAGAGAATAAGTGGAGTAAATATTCCAGTTCATGTAGCTCTCTTTCTTGTAGTCTTGATAGAGACTTGAGGTTCCTTGCGTATCCACAATATTTCCACTCACATCGTGGTTATAGTAAGGAAGTCCGGTTTCACGTGTATCTATAGAATTGGTACTATAGTTGAACTCAACATTGGTAATCCAATTCTTCACGGGTTCGAATACCAAGCTTGCTTGATGATAAACCTTATCTGTCTGCACATCGCGCTCACCACCCAATGCAAGTGACATCGCCGGCGTATCGGCATTACCATTAAAATAATAGCCGTTTTCATCATAAACCGGAAGATTAGGCCAAGTCTGACGGCCGATTCTCTCATACAAACCGCCACCAAAATTGGTAGGACGGCCAAGGTCTTGACGGACATAACGCAAGCTGTAATTGAACTTCAACCATTTGGTCAGCTCGGCACCAAATTTGGCAGTAGCATTATAGCGCTTCAAGTCATCGGAACCATGACGGAGCAAACCATTCTGATCCAGATAGCCCAATGAAGCATAATAATTGAACTTGTCACCACCACCGCTTACACTGAAATTATGTTCTTGCGAGAAGGAAGAGCCCTTGTAGATTTCGGAAAACCAGTCAGTATTGGCATACGCCGTAGTAAACGGGTCGCCTGCCGGTTTACCCCATACATTGCCATCAGTAGGCAAACCGCCACGATTAGTACCTCCCGCAGCCTGGAAGTCAAGCATCTGCTGCATCACTGTATCAGAGAACTGGGCATTGTCCTGACCGTTGCGTGCAGCCTCATTGAAGTAGTTGGCAAAGGTATAGGAGTCCATCATCTCCGGCAGATTCACCGGACTGTTGAAGCGGAAGCTGTTGTTGTAGTTGATAGTCGGCTTGCCCGATTTGCCTTTCTTGGTAGTCACCAAGATAACACCGAACGGTGCACGCGACCCATAAATAGAGGAAGCGGCAGCATCCTTCAATACAGAAATATTCTCGATGTCCTGCGGATTCACCGTATTGATGTCACCTTCCATACCGTCAATCAAAATCAGCGGACTTCCGCTTGAGCCGTCACCGATGGTACCGTTGCCACGGATATTGATGGACATATTCTTGTCCAGTTCACCGGTATTGGTCGTAATCTGCAAGCCCGGTACCAAGCCCTGCAATGCCTGCGTGGCATTCGCTACCGGACGTGCTTCAATTTCCTTCGCCGTAGCCAGCCCCACAGAACCTGTCAGGTTCACCTTCTTCTGCGTGCCGAAACCTACCACTACCACCTCGTCCAGCATTTCGCTGTCTTCTTTCAGAGTCACAGTAAAGGATGTTTTTCCAGCCACCGGCAGCTCTACCGTCTTATAACCGATAAAGCTGATTGTCAAAGTGGCATCCGAAGGGACTTTCAAAGAGAAATTACCGTCAATGTCGGTAATTGTTCCATTCGTCGCATTCCCTTTCTCCACTACACTGGCGCCAATCACCGGTCCCATCGCATCATTAACCACACCTTTTACATTGATTGTCGAACTCTGTGCGTTCAAGAACTGAACATTCAACAGAAGGGCCATACAAATGGCCAAAGTGACATACACTTTCAGCCCGAGTCCTTCAAAGAATCTCTGTCTTTTCATTGTATAAACTTTAAGATTAAACATTAATTGTTTCACTTTCACTCTTCATTTTAACCGTGAAAACAATGGCAAATGTAGGCGAATGCTGATAGGAAGACCTCCAATAATGCTTCTACGAGGTAGAATTTTAGTTATTCGACCTAATTGAAGCATAATTTGACTTGATCTATGACTGTATGAAGCGTTCCTGATATTCCGTCGGCAACATGCCGAATTCCTTTTTGAAACAAGAACTGAAATATTTCGGGTCATTAAAACCGACGGCATACGCCAGATCGGAAACACGCACAGAACTCCCCTTCTCCTCCATAATGCGGCAGGCCGCTTTCAGACGGATGTTACGGATAAAGGCAGAAGTATTCAGTCCCGTCAGGGATTTCAGTTTCTTGTAAAGGGTGGACTTGCTGGTGCCCATCTCCTCCACAAACTGGGGCTGGTCGAAATCTGAATCTTCCAGATGGCGGTTTACGCAGTCAATGGCACGCTGCATGAAGTCCTCATCAATGCTGGTATAGTCCAGTTCCTTGATTTCGAACACCAGTTGGTTCTTAAAGTCATGCGCCTTGCGTTCTTTGTATTTCAGCAGATTGCGGATGCGTGCATGCAGCACGGCCAGGTTGAACGGTTTACTGATAAAGGCATCCGCCCCCACTTCATAAGCTTCGGCACGGTCTTCCTCCTTGTTCTTGGCTGTCAGAAGAATCACGGGAATATGACTGAGTTCCAACTTGTTCTTCACACACCTGCAAAACTCGATGCCGTCCATTACGGGCATCATCACGTCCGAAACAATCAGGTCAATATCCTCATTGTCAAGCACAGTCACAGCCTCCTGACCGTTTTCGGCCGTATGGACATTGTATTCACGTTTCAGCAGCCGGACCATTAACTGCAAAAGCTCCTCATTGTCCTCCACCACCAGTATGGTATGAGCTTTGGGCTTTTCAGCAACCACATTCTCCGCATTCTCCTCTTCAAGATAGGTAACGGTTTTCTGTACCGGAAGTACAGCTTCCTCATCAATCTGTTCTTCCTTAAAGTAAGAGCGGTCTACGGGCAAGGTCACGATGAATTCCGTTCCCCGGCCTTCCTCGCTCTCCACTTCAATGCTTCCTCCATGCAGCTCCACCAAGTCCTTTACCAAAGAAAGGCCGATGCCCGTACCAATGGTGTTGAACTTCCGGTAATCCCCCTCGTAGAACCGCTTGAAGAGGCTCTTCTGCTTGTCCTTTGAAATGCCACTGCCATTATCCTTTACATGCAACCGGACGAAGTCCCTGTCTTCGGCATACATCAGCGTGACTTGTATATAGCCACCCTCCTTATTATATTTGGCGGCATTGGAAAGCAGGTTGTAGAGAATCTTGTCCAGCTTGTCCGTATCAAAATAACCGATAATCGACTCCGGATTACAGAGTACGGAGAAATGTATCTTGCGCTTTTTGACAAGCGGCAGGAAAGATTCGGCTTCATTTTTCACAAACGCCGCCACATCTCCTGGAGAGACACGCAACTTCAGATTGCCGGTTTCTGCTTTACGAAATTCAAGAATCTGCTGCAACAGACGGATGAGCCTGCTGATATTGCTACCCATTACCGTATAAAGGTCGTCATGCCCGGGAAACCGCATCTTCAACTCATCGACGGTAGCCGAGATAATGGTCAGCGGAGTCAGCAGTTCATGCGTGATATTTGTAAAGAACTGCAATTTGGCATGATTCAGTTCTTCCAGTTTGGACTTCTCCATCTCCCGAAGATGCAGCTCATTACGCAGCTGCATCCTGTTCTTTGCTGTCCGGAGAATGAAGCAGACAATAGCTGCCCCTATCAGTGCATAAATGATATAAGCCCACCATGTAGCCCAGAACGGTGGCAATACCACCACCTCAAGTTCACGGATTTCCTGACTCCAAATGCCATTTTCATTGGTGGCTTTCAGACGGAACCGATAAGTACCGCTCTTCAAATTATTATAATAGGCAAAACGGCGGTTGGCATCCGTATATTGCCAATCCTTGTCAAAACCTACAAGCTGATAGGCATACCGATTTAAACCGGGATTCTTATAAGTAAGGGATGCGAATTCAATACTGAAATTATTATATCCGTAAGGCAGATCTAACTTCCGTGTAAACGAAGGCATGACAGAAGAAATCCGTTCTCTGACCTCCGGTTCCAATACCGCAAAAGAACGGTTGAAGATTTTTATATCCGTAATCAGATAAGGCACGGCTTCATTGTCTTTCTCCAGAGATGCAGGAAAGAAACTGTTATAACCCTTATTTCCTCCAAAGAATAACTCGCCCTCCCTACTACAAGAAGACTGTGATATGAAGAAGTTATCCTGCAGACCGTCTGCTGTCGTATAGACACGGACCGTAGCCAAATTCTCGTCCATCGGTACAAAAAGCTGTACCAGCCCCATATTGGTCCCCATCCATAGACACCCTTGCCTGTCTTCCTCTATAGACCCTATCATGTCGGCAAACAGCTGATATTCCTGATTCTTTTCCGTAAATACATTTTCCTTATAATCATATAGATACAACCCTCCTCCCTCAGTTCCGGCCCATAGCCTTCCCGATTTATCCACATGCAAACACAACACCGAGTTCGTTGCCAGCTGGCCGTTGTTATAACTATAGTTACTATATTTCAGCGTTTCGGGATGCTGCACATCCCCCATAATATGTATAATTCCATAGTTGGCTGTCGCAATCCAGAAGCTGCCATCCGCATCCTCCACAATATCCTTCACATGATACCAATCCGCCAACCCGCCTCCGGCAAAAGAAAGTGTTCCGAACCTATAATGCCCTCCATCGGCCAAACTGATTCCCATACCGCCGCGACAGCCTACCCAACAATTCCCCTTACTGTCCTCACACAAGGCCGAAACGCAATCCGAATAGAGATAAGGCGTGTCGGATTCAGTCAGCACCTTCACTTTCTCTCCTTTCTCATAAATCAAGATACCACCGTCATAGGTAGCGAACCATACTTCTCCATTCTTACGCTGAATAATGTAATTGACCGTGGGTACACCGGGAATATCCGAGAATTCCGGGATATGGGAAAAGAACGACAACACACCGGTTTCATAATCCTTGCGTGCCAGCCCATAACTTCCGGTACCCAGCCAAAGGTCTTTATCTGCATCGGCAAACAAAGCGCGGACGGCAGTAGTAGGCACGTCATCCTCTGCCAGATTCAAAGAATAGAAAGCAAACGGAGATTGTTTCGTGTCTATCATCAGGACACCGCCGCCAATGGAACCCAGCCAGATATTATTGAAGCGGTCGCGCAACAGTGAATTTATTTCATCACAAGGTATATGATATGCCGAATGCAACGACTTGTAATTAATGAATGTACCGGGATTCTCCTGCTTCATAATGCTCAGCCCCACCCGGGTCCCTATCCACAAGGTATGGGTGTGTACATCCTCCACAATATCATAAACAATATTGTCCGACAAGCTGGCATCATCCCCTATCCTATGCGAATAATGCGTATAAGACACGTTTGCCATATCCTTTGGGTGATTCAAGAGAAATAATCCGCAATCCCAGCCACCGACCCACATTTTCCGGTTTGAATCCTGATAGATAACATGTGCCGAGTTCCGTTCATTGATTTTGGGATATGCATAGAATTTATCCTCCTTCCGGGAATAACGAAAAAGACCACTGGACCAGGTACCGACCCACAAATCCCCATCCGAGTCCTCGAACAACGATTTGATGGAAGCTGCGGGAAATATACCATCGGTGGACTTGCCGTCATACATCACGAAGGAGTCCTTCTCTGCCACATACCGGCATAAGCCAGAATCCGTACCAATCCATACCTCATTTTCCCGGGTGACCAACAGGCATGAGACCGCATTGTTTGGAATGGCAGGCGCAGTATATTGACGGATTTCTCCGGTTTTCTTATTGAGTGTGTTCAACCCCTCTTGTGTACCAATCCACAAGAAGCCGTCATTGTCATCGGCAAAACAATAAATGTTGTTACTGGTCAACAAACCGGGAGTATTCAAGCTCGATTTATAGACAGTAATCTGGTAACCGTCGTATTTACAGAAACCATACCGGGTAGCAAACCACAAAAAACCTTCCTTATCCTGATATATTTTCTGGACCTCATCCGTCGGTAATCCGTCTAATGTAGAAATCTGCTTGAACTTCAAACGGGAAATAACATTCCCATCAGCCGCATGCCCCAAGGCAGGATACATTGTCCAAAAGCTGAACAGGAGAAGACACGTATGCAAACAAAAAAAACTTACTCTATTTTTCATATACCAGATATTAGGAATTATGACAAATATAGCAAGTTCAGCTCACTTTAAAGAAGAATTATGCTCTTTTTTTGTCTGCAAATACTTCAAACAAGGCTTTATTCCTTACCTTTACAGCCGTGTTCTACACCCTAACCGTAGACAAGCAAACAACATATGGAAAATAAATTCGACTACCAGTCTGTGCCTTATGGCTTTGCACATTGCTTCAACAGCCAGTGCGTCCATAAGGAAGAATGCCTGCACCACTTGGCTGCTACCAATTGCACCTCGCAATGTCCTACTTTAAGCATCATCAATCCGAACTGTATCCCTGCCGATACCACCAACTGCCCTCATTTCCGGAAAGCCCTGAAGTGCCGGGTTGCATGGGGCATCCGGCACCTGCTGGACAATGTACCCCACAAATGTGCAGCCCCGATGAGGAACCAGCTTGTAGGACACTTTGGCAAGACCACCTATTATCGCTTTTACCGCCAGGAACAAGGCTTGTTTCCAAAGGCACAAGCATATATCCGTCAGGTTTTCAAACAATACGGAATTGCCGAAGAACCGAAATTCGAGAGATACAGCGAAGAATACAGCTACAACGATTGAAGCATCCGGACAGCTCAGCTCTTACAAAGTTTATTTTTGAAAAACATCTGTCATGCTATCACGCAGAGGGGGATATCCTTTTGATTATAAACCGATTAAAGCGTGAAAGATACCCGTGATAGATAAAAATCTTCACAACCATCCATCACGCCATAACAAAAGCAGTATCCGATACTTACTTCATTCACCACAGAATAGTGCTATATGCCTAGTTCTCAGTATGAAACTTTTAGTTTCTTAAGCAAATACTATTGGTTTCAACCTTCTAAAACAAAAGTTTCAACAAGAGAAACTAAGAGTTTCCCTTAGGAAAACCATTGGTTTCAACAAGTAAAACCTTTTGTTTCAATAGCCGGAAACTATTGTTCCGACAAGCAAAACCAGCGTGGAAGTCTGCACAAAGCATCCCAAATCACCTGCTTTTTCGACTCAAAACATCAGATTTTCCACAGAAAAACGCTGGAATCGACCTAAAAAAGCATGGAATCACTTGCAAAAAGAGCCTGATTGTCGTACCTTAGTACACTGTAAGCAAACCATTTTGCCTGCATGTGACAAAACAAAAAATAGAAATGAAAATCACCCAACTGAGAGAAAAAGACGGGAATCTGACACTGAGCACGACAGACTTAGACACCTTCCTACAGAAAATCAAAACGGAGACCAAAACCCAGCCCGTATCCACTTTCCGCCAGCAACTGCGATACTGCTTGCCCGGCAAGCGCTGCAACGAGGCAGACCGACTGCCCAAAGTACTCCCGGCAGCCGAATTCCGCAAGACGAACGGTGTTTGCCAGATGAAAACCTACAACGGCATCGTGGAACTGACCGTAGGCCCGCTTTCCGGCAAGTCCGAAATAGCCCTTGTGAAACGTCTTGCCTGGGAACAGCCCCAGACGCGGCTCGTATTCACCGGTTCCAGCGGACGGACTGTAAAGATTTGGACTACCTTCACCCGTCCGAACAACTCGCTGCCGGGCAAACGGGAAGAAGCCGAGGTGTTCCACGCCCATGCCTACCGCCTTGCCGTGAAATGCTACCAGCCCCAACTGCCTTTCGACATTCTGCTGAAAGAGCCCAAGCTGGAACAGTACTCCCGCCTCTCCTTCGACCCCGAAGCCATGTACCGCCCGGACTCCATACAGTTCTATCTTGCACAGCCCGTCTCCATGCCCGACGAAACCACCTATCGGGAAGCCCTGCAAGACGAGAAGTCACCCCTGACGCGCGCCGTGCCGGGATATGAAGCCGAAGAAGCCATCATCATGCTGTTTGAGGCCGCCTTGCAGAAGACTTTCGCCGAAGCGACGGGTGCCGGTGCCGACAACAGCCTGCACTCCCTGACCGTGCGCCTTGCCGAGAACTGTTTCCGTTCGGGCATCCCCGAAGAAGAGACCGTGAAGCGTACCTATTTCCATTATTATCTACGCCAAAAAGAGACTGTCATCCGGCAGATTATAAGAAGCGTTTACCAAGAGAACAAAGGCTTCAATACCCAAAGCAGCCTCAGCAAAGAGCAAAGACTTGCCATACAGACGGACGAGTTCATGAAACGCCGCTACGACTTCCGCTACAACACCCAAGTGGGTGAGGTGGAATACCGTGAACGCCACTCGTTCCGTTTCCGCTTCTCCCCCATCGACAAGCGCACGCTGAACAGCATTGCCCTCGACGCACAGAGCGAAGGCATTCCCCTGTGGGATAGGGACATCAGCCGATATATCTACTCCAACCGCATCCCGGTATTCAATCCGCTGGAAGATTATCTGTACGACCTTCCGCACTGGGACGGGAAAGACCGTATCCTGGCACTCGCCCGGACAGTACCCTGCAACAACCCGTACTGGGCCGAACTGTTCCACCGCTGGTTTCTCAACATGGTGGCACACTGGCGCGGCAATACCGACAAGAAATATGCCAACAGCGTCTCCCCCTTATTGGTAGGTGCACAAGGCACCCGCAAAAGCACCTTTTGCCGAAGCATCGTCCCGCCCGAGCTGCGTGCCTATTATACGGACAGCATCGACTTCTCGCGCAAGCGCGACGCCGAACTTTACCTCAACCGTTTTGCGCTCATCAACATCGATGAATTCGACCAGATAAGCAGCACCCAGCAAGGATTCCTGAAACATATCCTCCAGAAGCCGGTGGTCAACGTGCGCAAGCCATACGCCAATGCCGTGCTCGAGATGCGCCGATATGCCTCGTTCATCGCCACCAGCAACCAGAAGGACTTGCTGACCGACCCCAGCGGCAGTCGCCGGTTCATCTGCATAGAAGTGACGGAAGCAATAGACACCAACCGCCCGATAGACTACAACCAGCTTTATGCCCAGGCCATGCACGAACTGGACCACGGCGAACGCTATTGGTTCGACCAGTCGGACGAACGGATTATGACGGAAAACAACCACGATTTCGAACAGATACCGCCCGAAGAGCAACTGTTCTACCACTATTTCCGCGTTGCCGGAAATGACGAGGAGGGAGAATGGCTGTCGTCTGCCGAAATACTGAACCGCCTGCGCCGGTACAGCGCCATCCCGCTGTCCACCAAGAGAGTGAATGTATTCGGAAGGATACTGCAGAAACATGAAGTGCCGTCCCGCAGAACACGGTTCGGCACGCTGTATCATGTGGTGGAGTGCAAGAGACAAGAAGATTAGTCTTTAAAATATTCAGACACCGGCAATGCTTCTATCGTTTTATCTCCTACGGAAAATTTGTCATGTTGGTTATAAGTGAGTATCAGTCCATGCCCCATCTTGAAGAAAGACAAGGCATCCAGTAAGCCATCTACTTCCCTTTTCCGGTTTTCTGCGGTCAAGGCATAGCATACCTGGATGGCAAGCTGGGGCACAGAATTGCGTACAACTATAAAGTCGCATTCCTTCCGGTTCTCATTATAATAGAATATCTCAGAATAACGGCGACGCAATTCCGCAAAAACCATGTTCTCCAGCCTCCGACCCTCATCACGGGTGAAAGATGGAGAGGTGACAAATACAACACCATTGTCCACACAATACACTTTCTTCGGGTTCAACAGTTGCGCTTTATATGAATATGAAAATTTCGGAACAAAGTTTATCAAGTAAGTCTGTTCGAAATAAGAGAAATAATCAGACACAGTAGAAGTACTTTTCATTCCCAGTATCTGTTTCAGTTTTGTAGCAGACACCAGATTGCCCACATTCCCCATCAAATAGGCCAAGAGACTTTTCAAAGAGTGGTCATCACGTATATTATATCTCACGGCAATATCACGATATACTATATCATTGACTAAATCCGTCAGAACATCCTGATCATCCAGTTGCAAGTATTGAGGGAAGCCACCCTGATGCAGATAGTCGTACAAGGAACTGTCACCGATAGTCTTACCCGTAAAACCGCAATATTCAGCATACGAAAAAGGGAACAGTTCTTTCGTAATATGTCTTCCTGTCAACTTCGTGCCCAATTCACGACTCAACATCGAAGCATTGGAGCCGGTGATTCCCACATAAAACCCTTCATCCAACTTGCCCCGAATATACACCTCCCAACCATCAACAATCTGTATTTCGTCAAAAAGAAGAGCGATACACCCTTCATGTTCCTTAATAACTTCATCCACTATACGGAAATCACTGAATTCAAATCCATACAGTAAAGGGGTATCAAAATTCAAGGAGAGCACCTCTTCCGGCTTGTATCTATCCACCGATAATTGTGCCAGCAATGTACTCTTACCACAACGGCGAATACCAGATATAATCAGTGCATAGTCTGCTACCAAGGGAGGTAAAGACAACAATAGGTCACGTCGGAAACTTTGAAATTTCCTCAACCGTTCACGTTGCACACGTATGGCTTCTACTATATCCGATTTGCTTATCATAGGGCTATGTCATTTATATTCAGATACAAATATAAACATTCCATTCTGAATAAACAAATCTATCCATTTAGAATAGATAGATTTGTTTATTCGGAATGAAAGCACTACCTTAGCACCTCATTACAAAAATAACGCTTATGCAAGACATTATAAACGGACGTTGCGGCTGGTGCGGAACCGACGAGCTGTATGTGAAATACCACGATGAAGAGTGGGGAAAACCGGTAACAGACGACAAGACACTATTCGAGTTTCTTGTATTGGAAAGTGCCCAGGCGGGACTGAGCTGGATAACCATCCTCAAAAAGCGGGAAGGCTACCGCAAAGCCTTTTGCAATTTCGATGCCGCGCAAGTGGCGCAAATGACCGACGAAGACGTGGAACGGCTGATGCACTTTGACGGCATCGTGAAAAACTGTCTGAAAATCAAGTCGACCATCACCAATGCAAAGCAGTTTCTTGTCATACAGAAAGAATTCGGCAGCTTTTACAACTATACGCTATCCTTCTTCCCCGACCGGAACCCCATTATCAATCATTTTCAGTCATTGAGTGAGATTCCGGTATCATCTCCCGAATCAGATGCCATGAGCAAAGACATGAAAAAACGGGGATTCAAGTTCTTCGGCTCTACCATTTGCTATGCCCATCTGCAAGCTTCGGGGTTTATCAACGACCATCTGACGGATTGCATTTGCCGAAATCAGAAACAATAAAACAAAGAAATATACAGAAGCAAGCAAAACATCAACACAAAGCGGTCACCCTCCCCCATCGGAAAGGCGACCGCTTCAGTGTTATAAAATCTGTTTCTCAGTATGTAATACACTGAGAAGAAATGTTATTCTATTCCGATACTATGGCATACGGGAAAAAGGATGAACGTAAACTCATAATCAGCGTATGGCACCAGGTATTCCGGACGGGCTATACGTCCCCAACTGTCTTCGCAACCCAGACCAGCTTGCACCTTGTCGATACAGAGATTAGTCAAATCAGCTTCATCCACCTCTTGCGAGTGTCCTTGCTCTTTGCTCCAGCCTTCATCTAAAGACTCGATGGTATAGTGCAAGGCAGATGCGGAGAAGGGAGCGGCCGCCACAATCTTGATGCCATTACCAGACTGATCCAACATCTTCCACCAACGAATATCGGTCTTTGTTCCATTTTCCTGCGGACGGATGTAGGGATAGAACTGCTCAGCCACACTTTGGCGATAAATGCCTAAGTCGGCGCAATGATTACGGTCAATATAGTTTTCAACCGGACCGCGTCCATAGTATTCAACGGTTTCAAAGCTGCGCGGCATAGGCATCTGCAGACCGAAACGGAACATGTTCGATACTTTGGCATTCTTGTCGGCAGTCAGCTTCTGGGTCACCTTGACGGCACCGGCATTGTTGATGACATAAACAAGGTTCAGCTTAGCTGAAACACCCGGCATGTCGTAAGCAGATTCTACAATCACCTGATTGTTCTCCGTGCGCTGTTTGAAAGAGGTCAGTTTGATTTCCGGATTCTTCCAAGCGATATATTTGCGTTGCAGATTGGCACCGTAGTCGTTGTCAACAGGCGCACGCCAGAAGTTTGGTTTTAAAGCCTCGCCGTCTTTAATCATATCCCGGCCATTCACTTCGTACTTAGTCAGATAACCGTTGTGCTTGTTGATTTCTACACGGAAAGCATCACCGGAGACGATGAGGTAGTTCCAATCGTTATCCTGTACTTGGGGAGCCGTCATCTCGATATTGCTCTGTTCGCAGTTCTTCAATTCCATGGAAGGAGCTTGGTAAGGATTGAGCGTCAACTGGTCTTTTGCCACTACATGTCCGGCGGAAAGCAATCCTTCACGGTTCTTCAGCTTATAGGAAACATTCAGCAACCACTCGGTGCATTGGCAAGTCTTGCCCAAGTCCAACTTGATTTTGGCTGTCTGTTGGGGAGCTACATTCAGATTATCCACACGACCGGTCCGTATCACCTTACCGCCTTTCAGTACCTCCCACTCCATATAATAGGCAGAAAGATCACGGAAGAAGTATTCATTGAACACATTGATTTCGCCGTTCTTCAAGTCGGCCGGAGTAGTCCAGATGTCCTGATAGATACGGCCTACCTCATACATGTGGGGATTGGGCACACGGTCGGGGCTGATAAGACCGTTATCGCAGAAGTTACCGTCGCTGGCATCAAAACGGTTAAAGTCACCGCCGTAGGCATAAATCATCTTACCGTTTTTTCCTGTCCAACGTACAGACTGATCAACAAAATCCCAAATAAAGCCACCTTGGAATTTGGAATATTTACGCACCAAATCCCAATATTCTTTAAAACCTCCTTGCGAGTTTCCCATCGCATGAGCATATTCGCACTGAATCAGGGGCTTTGTCATAGAATCATCCTCACTGTATTTCTTACATCCGTCATAGCCATAATACATCGGGCAATAGATGTCTGTCTTGCCTGTTTTACCGGCTTGTTCATATTGTACGGCACGGCTCGGGTCTTCAGCCTTTATCCAATCGTAGGCAGCTTCGAAATTAGCGCCATAGCCGGCTTCGTTGCCCAAAGACCAGAAAATGATGCTGGGATGATTGAAGCTACGCTGCACATTGCGCTGGTTACGCTCCATATGTGCTTTCCTATAGTCCTCACGTTTGGCAAGTGTCTCTTCCCCATAACCCATTCCGTGGGATTCGATATTGGCTTCGGCCACTACGTAAATACCATATTGGTCGCAGAGGTCGTACCAGAGATTATTGTCGGGATAGTGGCAGGTGCGCACGGCATTCAGGTTGAACTGCTTCATCACCTGAATATCCTGAATCATGCGTTCGCGAGAAATGACGTAACCACCGTCCGGATCCATCTCGTGGCGGTTGGCTCCCTTGAAGAGAACGGGCTGGCCGTTGACAAGTATCTGACTTCCTTTCAGCTCTATCTTTCGGAAGCCCACCTTTACGGGAATCACTTCACTGCTGCCTTGCAAAGTGGCACGCAGGGTATACAAGTAGGGCGTTTCTGCCGTCCACTTATGAGGATTCTCCACATTTATCAAGGCAGTAGCGTTACCTTTGGCGACAGCTGTAGCCACCTGTTTTCCGGCAGCGTCCAGCAGTTCAAGACTGATATTGCCGCCACCCTTCACATCAAGCTGTACTTTCAGGGAACCGTTCTTATAAGCAGTATCCAAATCGGGAGTGACACGGATGTCCTGAATGCGCTTCTTGT
This sequence comes from Bacteroides sp. RTP31139st1_H2_RTP31139_211217, assembly GCF_040227615.1. NCBI lineage: Bacteria > Pseudomonadati > Bacteroidota > Bacteroidia > Bacteroidales > Bacteroidaceae > Bacteroides > Bacteroides sp. RTP31139st1_H2_RTP31139_211217. The sequence continues at coordinate 18,671 of NZ_JBCNZM010000007.1, forward strand.
CACGGGCATACAAGTAGCAATCGCGCCCTACACCGCTATAACGGAAGAAGTCCTGGTCTTCCAGATACGTCCCGTCACACCAGCGGAATACCTGAAAGGCTATCAGATTCTTTTGTCCCGGCTTCAAGTAGGGTGTCAGGTTGAATTCAGCCTCCAGTTTGCTGTCCTCACTATAACCTACGTACTTGCCGTTTACCCACAAATACATATTGGAAGTCACGGAACCGAAATGAGCAATGATGTCCTTACTCTTCCAGTCGGCAGGTATTACAATCTCACGACGGTAGGAACCTACATTGTTATTCTCCGTTGGCACCTGCGGTGAATTGTTCTTGAACTGATTGCGCCAGGCATATCCGGTATTCACGTAGATAGGGTCGCCGAAACCGTTCAGTTCCCACATACCGGGAACGGCCATATCGCTCCATCCCTTGTCGTTGAACCCCACTTTCCAGAAATCCGTGGGACGGGCATCGGCATTCTTCACCCAGAAGAATTTCCAGATACCGTTCAGAGTCATGTAATTGGAAGAATGTTCTTTTGCTCCACGAGCCGCAGCATCTGCCGACTCATAGGCAAAATAGTTGGTGTGCATCGGAGCACGGTTCACGGCATTTACTTCAGGGTTTTGCCATTCAGTGAAAGACTGTGCGCTTGCGGCAATGGCAAAAGTCGCAAGCAGTCCGGTAATGAAATGTTTCTTCATGGTAAATAGTTTATAAAAATTAGCAACGGCATACAAGCAGAACCGGTATGCCGTCACAAAGATACGCCTATCCTATAATTAAAAGGAAGAATAATCGTTCAAAAAAGGCTGAATTTAATTCTTTAAATAAGTGTTCATAACTAGTTCACATAATTAAATAGGTGACTAAATGGGAATTTATTTTGATTGAGTACTTATCCGCAAACGATAGACTCCGAACGAACGGGGCTGAAGCTCCAGGCTCAGAGAACGGGAAGCCACCTCCACCGGACGAATACGTGGAACAATAGCCTCCTGCTCCAGTGTATTCTTGGCTTTCCAGTCATCACTTTGCAAATAGGTGCAGGAACCCGAGACAAGCTGCCGCTTCTTCAATCCGCTGAACTCTATCTGTACCTTCTCCGATCTGCTGCCCGCATTGACAAGCTTCAGAATTACTTCTCCCGTAGGAGCATCCAGCACTGCCGATGCATAAAGGCTGTCCTGCCCCGTCACGGGTTTTCCGTCCATTTGCAGGTTCAGCACATCTGTTCCGGCATTCATACCGTACATCTGCTGTACGTAATAGTTGGGAGTCCGCATCATACGGAGATTGTCGAACCAAATCAAATCGGGATTCCACTGCCAGGCATCCACATGGGCAAACAACGGAGCATAGGTAGCCAGGCGCACCACATCGGCATTACGTTCCAGTCCCGTCATAAAAGCTGCTTCGGACAGTGCCGCCAAGAAATTATTGGCTTTCCCGGTGGGGTGGTCATGCGATGCATATTCACCGGCAAAGACTTTCGGTCCTTTACGGTCATAGTCATCATAGCGGGCAGCATTGGCAAAGAACCAGTCGGGAGCCATATAATAATGCTCGTCCACCAAATCCACCCCGATGCGTTTCATTTCGGGCCATAGGTAATCGAACTTGTCCCCATCTGCACTCGGACCGGAAGAACCTACAATCTGCATATCGGGATATTCCGCACGGATGGCTTTCGTGAACACTTCCAGACGCTCGGGATAGACTTCCCCCCACTGTTCATTGCCGATGGCAATCATTTTCAGACCGAACGGTTCGGGATGTCCCATATCGGCACGCACCTTTCCCCACTTGGAGGTTGCAGCACCGTTGGCAAACTCGATGAGGTCGAGGGCATCCTGCACGTACGGGCCGAGTTCTCCAAGGGGAACCACTTCGTTGCTTTCGTATTGGCAGGACAGCCCGCAGCTCAGTACCGGCAGAGGCTCTGCACCGAGGTCTTCACTCAGCAGGAAATATTCGTAAAAGCCAAGTCCGTAACTCTGGAAATAATCCGGGAAAGCTTTATGCTTGAATGTATAGTTCCAGCGATTTTCGTTCAAAGGACGGTTCTCTACCGGACCCACGGAATTCTTCCATTGATAACGGGTGGCAAGGCTGTTGCCTTCGATGATACAACCGCCGGGAAAACGGAATACTCCGGGATTGAGGTCATAGAGGGCTTGTACCAAGTCGGCACGCAATCCATTCTCACGCTTCTTCCAAGTGTTCACCGGGAAGAGAGAGATGTGGTCCATATCTACCGTACCCTCCGTCTGCAACACAACACGCAGACGCGAGCGAACATCGGTAAAAGGAGCTTTCAGCACAGCCGTCAGCTTCTGCCATTCACTGCCTTTCACTTCCAGTTCCTTCTTCAGGAGATTCTCTCCGTTGGAATTCACCAGTTCGACGGAAAGCTTCATTGGTTTGGTATCCGGCGTACGGACATAGGCGGAGAAACGGTAATCTTCTCCTTTTTTCAGGCCGATGCCACGATAACCTTCATTATCCAGTCCGGCACGCAAAAGACAGCCGTCATTGGTAATGCGCACATAATGCGGATTGCGGTCGAAGCAGGGCCGCTCGTCCTGTACCGTCACCTCGCCGAAAGGTATCCACCCCACCAGCGGCTGCGGGAACTCAAAAGAGCGGTTCTTTACCAGTTCGGCATACAAACCACCGTCCGCACCGAAATTAATGTCTTCGAAGAAGATTCCATACATGGCAGGATTTATCCGAGCCGTCGGTTTTGATACATCAACAGTCATCACATGCTGTTGCGCCTGCATGCCAAGAACAACGAACAATGTCAATAGAAATAAAAGTCTTTTCATGGTTTTAATCTGTTTATAACGATAGCATAAGCTAAATTATGACGACATACTTAGCTATTCTACATCAATCCTATTTACCGGCAACCATACATCCATCTTGCCCTCACCCCGGTGTGCCCATGCATAATAAGGTATCAGGGTCAGCGTCACATCTCTGGTTGCCAACTTTCCGGCAGCATCAAAACCAAGAGCCTGCACTTCTGTGGTAATTTCGTTGATGCCATACAGCAGTTCGGGCTTCTCCGTCACCTGGAATTTCGGATGACGGTTCAGGATGATATTCTGTATATTAAAATCATTATCGGCCCACTCGGCACAATAAACGATAGGACCACGCTCAACGGCCACCCGTCCACGGTCGGCAACCACTTTTTCATTGGCTTTCACCACACGGGGGTGCATGTCGAAATGCACCTCTACCACATCCCCTTTCTTCCACTTCCGGTCTATCCGGAGATAGCCTTTACGAAGTTCACCGGTCACCTCCTCGCCATTCACCAATACACGATAGCCCAACTTCAGGTCGTCGGCATACGAATAAAGGTCACTCGGAAGTACACTGCCGCGCACCCAACCCGGAATACGGATATTCATCGTAAACGGCAGGTTGCCCTGAGCCACCTTCACACGAATATCTCCGTTCCAGGGGTATCCGGTTTCCTGCTCCAGCACCACTTTCTTTTCATTCAACTTCAGCTCGGCACGGTTGGACAAGAAAAGGTTGACGTACACCTGATTGTCTTTCACGGCATACACATATCCCGGCAAAGAAGGAATGAACCGGCTGATGTTGCTAGGACAGCAGGCACAACCAAACCACGGCTGGCGTGTAATCGTATGGTCGGCATTAAAGTGATACTTACCATCGCAAGACAACGGATTGGGATAGAAGAACTTGCCTCCGTCCAATGAAACGCCGGAGATTAATCCGTTGTAAAGCGTACGTTCCAGCACGTCGAAATACTTGGAATCGCCATGCAGCAGAAAGAGGCGGTAATTCATGTAAACATTGCCGATGGCGGCACAGGTCTCATTGTAGGCAGTCAGATTCGGCAATTCATAGTTATCACCGAAAGCTTCGCCCGTGTGACGCGCACCGATACCGCCGGTAATATATATCTTCTTGCCGACGATATTCTCCCATATCTTGTCGATAGCCTTGATGTAGGAGCTGTCACCCGTAATGGCAGCCACATCAGCCATACCGGAATACATGTAACCGGCACGTACGGCATGTCCCACTGCCTCTTCCTGCTCCAGTACAGGCTTGTGCGACTGCAAATAGATGTCCTTGCGTGCCGTAGTGCCACGCGCGTCGAGGAAGAACTTGGCCTGGTCGAGATATTTCTTATCTCCTGTCACGGTATAGAGGCGTACCAATGCCATTTCGGCAATCTGATGTCCGGGAATCACACGCTTCTGTCCGGGGCCTTCACCGATATTCTTGCATACGCAGTCGGCATAACGGATAGCTATATCCAGGAAGTTCCGCTTGCCTGTAGCTTGATAATAAGCCACAGCCCCTTCCACCATGTGACCCAGATTATAGAACTCGTGGCTCAAATTCTCCACCTCCGACCAGCGTTCCGGCCCCGACCAATCGTGCGGATGCTTGGGGTTCATGGTACGTGCGGTGTAAAGATACCCGTCCGGTTCTTGGGCGGCGGCCACTATGACCAATACGCTGTCGATATATTCTTCCAGTTTCTTGTCCGGGTAAGTCTGCAAGGAGTAACTTGCACCTTCAATCGTCTTATAGACATCCGTATCGTCAAAGGAGAAGCCTCCCACCTTATACTCATCACTGGGATGAGTAGCTTTCACAAAGTTTTCATAACGTCCCGTTTCCTCACACTTACTGAAAGCCAACGGGATGGTTACCTCGCGGCTTGCCTTCAAGCGTTGTCCCCAGAAACTGTCCGTCACCTTCACTGAAGTGAAAGGAACCGGGTCGATGGGATAACCGGAATGCAAAGTCTGTTGCTTTTGTGCCGACACACTGCCGGTCATGGCTGCAACAAGTGCCAAAGTCAATAATCGTATCATATCTTTTAAGTTTTTAAGTTCTTAAGTTCCCACGCACGGAATTACACGGATTTATCCTTATTTCCCCTTATTCTCATGGATACGTATCACCGTAAACGAATAGGCAGGCAAGGTATAAGGAAACTCCGTACCGCCGATGTCGACGAAGGCGGAAGTCACGGAACGTGCCTGCTTGTCTTTCGGGTCACCCGTCAGGAGCGTCTTCACTGCCGAGGGATTCTGCAAGTCGATGCCCTTCAGCTTCACTGTAGAGGAAACCTCCACCGGAAGCAGGTTCACCAGCTTTACGATATGGTCACCCGTGGCCTCATCCTTTACCACCGAAACGCCGACGCGCTTGCGGACAGCCTCTTGCCCATTACTCAGTGTGATGTGCGAGGTGATGTACTGCGTACCCGCATTCTGTCCGTACATCTGCTGTGTGTAGTAGCCCACGGTAGGCTTCACCTCCGTGTTATTGAAATAAATCAAGTCGGGATTCCACTGCGTATGCCCTTCCTTTGCCAGCAACGGAGCGTATGAGGTCATTTCCACCACATCGGCATTACGTTCCACAGAAGTCAGATAGAGGGCTTCTGCCAACGCTGTCTCTATGTTGTTGGGACGTCCGGGCAGGTGGGCGGCATATTCGCCCAGATAGACCTTGGACTTGGTACGGTCATAACGGTCGTAGTAGTCCTGGTTGTGAATCATCCAGCCCGGATCCACGTAATAGTGTTCGTCCACCATGGGCACGCCCATTTCCGTGGCAAGGCGCCAGCCCTCCGCATAGTCCGTGCCTTCGTAGAAGGGACCTACGGTGCCGACAACCGTAATCTCGGGATGCTTCTCCCTGACAGCCTTGTATATCATGGCAAAGCGCTCCTCAAACACTTCGGTAATCATATCCTCGTTGCCGATGCCGATATACTTCAGATTGAAAGGCTTGGGATGGCCTGCCTCAGCACGCTTCCTGCCCCACACGGTGCGGCGTGCATCGCCGTTGGCATACTCTATCAGGTCGAGCACATCCTGGATATAGGCAGGCATCTCTTCCATCGGGATGCCACCCTGCTGGCCGTAGCGCATCAGTTCCTTGTTGGCCCCCTGCGGACAGTTGTCGGCATAGTGCGAGTGTGTGCCCGAATTCTGGCACGGCACGCCCGCTGCCAATACCGGCAGAGGTTCGGCACCTATATCTTCGCAGAAGCGGAAGTACTCGAAGTAGCCCAGTCCGCGTGTCTGATGATACCCCCACAGATTGCGCAACGGCTTACGCGCTTCGAGCGGTCCGATAGAGCCTTTCCAGTCATAGATATTATCAATGCCGTCGCCATGAGCCACGCAGCCGCCGGGGAAGCGGACGAAGCGTGGATGCAGGTCGGCAAGCGTCTGCGCCAGGTCGGCACGCAAGCCGTTCTTATGGCCCTTGAATGTATTTTGCGGAAAAAGGGAAATCATATCGAGATGCAGTGTCCCCACCGTCTGCGGCTGGAGCGAGAGGACGGCGGCACGCACGTCGGCATTCGCCGTCAGCACCGTCTGCTGTTTCTTCCACTCTTTGGAGGACACATTGACGGAAGAGCGGGCAATCTCACGGCCCGTCTGGTCGAGCAGGCAAACAACCACCTTGCCTCCCTTGCTGCCCGGTGCCACGCGGGCGAAGAGAGAGAAATCGTACTTCTCCCCTTTCTTCAAGCTGATGCCGTCGAAACCGTCGTTCTGCAATGTCACTCCGGGACGCGCCTCCAATACGGCATAATGAGGGTTATTGGGCTGCATGGGGTCGGCAGCGGCAATGGTAACGGCAGCCGAAGTATTCCCCTCTTTCACCGCCCAGGCATATGTGCCGTCCCAACCTTGGTGTGAACCGTCCTTAGACGAATACTCGAAGTCGCGGTTCTGTACCAGCTCGGCATACAGTCCTCCATCCGCAGCATAGTTGATGTCTTCGAAGAAAATACCTATCAGATGCTTGCTGATGGTTTTTGCACATTCCGTCTCCACTTCGATAGTCGCCTCCACCGGTTTCAGTCCGGCAAAACGTACGGGGTCTTGCTCGGTACGTTCGGCATGGAGTGCCTGGCGGTACTTCTTATGCTCTGCAAAGGAGATGACACGCTGCACCGTGGCATACGGTACACGCTGCATCCAACCCTGCTGTACGGTACCGTTCAGCAGAACCTCCTTCCGCACGTTAGGATAGACCTCCGCCGGCCGGTATTCGGCAAGGCGAGAACGGTCAAAGTATTTCTGCGCTTTCCATTGCAGCAAGTCGGGAGACTCGACGTATGCAAGGGAGTTTCCGCTTTCCGTCAGTTCCCAGATACAGTGCCAACGGTCGTCGGCACGGGTCTGCATCAAGTGCGGTTTCAGCATCCGCTTCATTTGCCCCCAGGGGCCGAAGTCCGAGTTGACAAAGGAGCTGCCCTCTGCCACGCTGAACCATCGGTTGCCATTGGGACTCCAGGCTAGTTTCAGACCGCCACTGCCGTCGGCATGGGAGTAGGAAAAGAGATAGACTGAATCGGGTTCATTCGCCACTCCATTCGTTATAGCCTGCAAAGGAACGGTCAGTGTCAAGAACAGACACAAGGACAATAATTTCAAGAATCTATTCATGGTATTAAGTCGGTATTAATCATTCACATTTAGTTCGATAGTCACAATCAGCCGTATTCTGAATGCCATTCAGTCGTATAGTGAATAGGGTTCAGTCGTATAGTGAATGCCATTCAGTATACGACTGAATCAGGACAATTATAAACCTCTGATAATCAAAGATTTGCAAAAGGAGTAATCCGTTATGATATATCATTACAAAACAAGGGTTGCTCCATGCCTTCTTTATTCCACGATTACCGCCCCTCCCTGCGGCTGAACCGTGAGTTGCAGAGAGCCGTCAGTCTTTATCTTCTGCAGCTTTAATTGAGGCTGCATCTTCTTGTCATCACTATACAGAGACACCTCTTGTCCTGCCAGCACAGGAAGGTCAAGCTTCAGTTTCAATGGTTCCGCCGTTGCATTGACAGCGGCTATGTACCACGTGTTGCCATGACGACGGGCAAGAACAATATATCTCCCCGGATAGCCGTCAATGAAACGGGTCTCGTCCCAAGTAGTGGGCACTTGTTTCATAAAGTCGAGGCAGATTTGCGGAGCATCCGTCAAGTTATTAGGTGCCAAGGCGAAGTTCTGGATAGGATTTTGGAACAGCACTGCCGTTGCCAGCTGAAAGATGTCCGTGGTGCGGCGAATAGTTCCGCCATCGTTGCTGCGGTTCAAACGCTTGTTCAGGAACACACCGCCAAACTCCATGCATCCCACAGCATTGCGGATGAAAGGGTGCAGCGTGGCATTGAACGCCTCGTTATCACAGAAATGCTGGCTAAATACCAGATTCTCGGAAGCCAGCACCGCCTCGCTGCCTACGTAATTGGGATACATCCGTTCCCAGCCGCGAGGCAAGGTACAGCCGTGGAAGATAACCATCAGACCGTGGTCGTCGGCATCGCTCAGAATCTCCTCGTACAAACGCAGGGTCTCCTGCTTGTCACCGCCGAAGAAGTCTACTTTGATACCCTTCACACCCAGACTTTGCAACCAGCGCATCTCTTGCTTGCGGGCAATGGAGTTATCCATCCGGTTGACGGGACTCTGCTCTATATCGTTCCAGTAACCACTGGAGCTATACCACAAGAATACCTCCACACCCTTGCTACGGGCATACTTGATAAACTGTTCCATGCGGTCGCGACCGATGTTGTTGTCCCACCAGTTGTCAATCAATACATATTCGTATCCCATGGCGGCTGCCAAGTCAACATAGCGCACCTGGTCGTCGTAGTTGATGCTGCCGTCCTGCCAGAGAATCCAGCTCCATGTGCCACGGCCCGGCTTGTAATCATGGGTGGTGGTATAGCGTGGTTCCACTACATCCCAGGGGACGGTGGTTTCCACAATCGGCTTCAAGGTTTCCCCCACCGTCACAGTACGCCACGGCGTGGAGCCCGGCAGGGAAAAGGCAGGTGACACCGTTCCGTTGCCGTTGTTCTCTTCCGGCATGGGGAAAGCAATGCGATACACGCCGTTATCCCAATCACTCAAACGCGAGCCACAATAACGGCTGTCCACTCCGGTTTCACTGAGCAGTACCCAGCCGTCATCCCCCACCTTGAACAAGCAGGGAAATGTATATCCATGTCCATAACCCGAACGTTCGTTCATCGGGGCATCTGCCTTATATTCTTCTTCGTAACTGGGTTTGGTACGCTTCCACCCTATCATGGCGTCGCTCTGCGGACAAAGGAAAGTGGTGGTCTGCGACGGGAAGCGGAAGCCGGTCCGTTCGCTGTTCACCGTGACGCTTCCTTTTCCCTGCTCCCTCGGCAGGGTGTAACGGAAAGCCACGTCATTGTTGCTGACGCGGAAAGTTATCTGCACATTCTTCCCCTCACCGTTGACGAATGAACAAAGCAATTCGTTTGCCCAGTAATGGATGCGCGAAGCTTTGATCCGGGATTGTTCATAAACCGTATCGAGAGCTGTGACTTTATGTTCCTTCAACTGCAATCCTCTATAGAAATCACCCACATTTGTCTCCATCCCCAAGGGAGAAGATTCCAGCATTTGCTTTCCATTGTAGGTGACGGCGTAAGACACTTCGCCGTTGGCTGACGGGCAGGATACCGTAAGCTGCAATTTTCCATCCGGACCATTGACAGATACACTCTGTGCTGCCAGCGGACCTGAGAGGGCAAACAGCCAAACCAGTAATTTCAATCTATTCTTCATGGTATTAAATTATTATGTTACATCATTAAATCAAAGGGTAGGCACCACCGGCTTGATGGTTCCGTCTTCATTGAACTCCATCCGGTCTATGCAGACTTCACGATGAACGCCGGGACCATCTTTCAAGTACCATTTATTGATACGGTGGTAAACGATTCTCCACTCATCTGTACCGGGAATCTGCAATACAGCGTTGTGTGCCGGACCGTAAATCTCCTTTTCCGGATTCTGAATCAGTACAACGGGTTGCTTGGCAACTTCGATAGGACCGAGCGGCGACTTGGACGTACCGTATGCCACATGGTAATTGGGCGAACCGGTATCGTCTACCGACCACATGAAATAGTAGAGCCCGTTGCGATAAAAGACATAGGCTGCTTCGCGGAAAGCATAGTCCTGCAAGGTGCCTCCCTCCGGCGTCATCACCGTAACGGTATTTTCCTTGATGGACACCATATCGTCGTTCAGCTCGGCACCTGCCATGTAGCCGTTGCCCCAGTAAAGATAGGATTTGCCCGAAACAGGGTCTGTAAACACATCCACATCAATCTGTTGCCCGCCACCGACGGGTGAAGCAGTAACGACAGGGCGTCCCAAATCGGTGAAAGGGCCGGCCGGAGAATCGCTCGTAGCCACTCCAATCTGCTTGCCGCCGCCATTCTTGGGGTTTCCACTGTAATAGAAGAAGTATTTATACTTACCGTCCACTTTTTTCTCTTCAATGCAAGGCGCCCAAGCATTGCCATCTGCCCAGGGCACTTGCTCCGACTTCAAGTCCAGCATGACGCCTTCATCCTGCCAGGTCTTCAAATCCGTGGAGGAGAATACGGTGAAATACCAGCCTCCCCAACCCGGCTGTCCGTCCGTAGTAGAATAGATGTAATACTTTTGGGTCTGATGGGAATAAAGGATTTCCGGGTCGGCATGGAAACCCGGCAATACGGGATTGTTGGGCAATGCGCCCAGTTCTGTCGGCTTGCCCCATTCATCGGTAATGCGCAACAGCTCATGGCGGGTAATGGGGATAATGGTCCCATGACGGGGATGGAAGTTCATCTTCACCTCGCTGTCTATCACCTTAAAATTCTTCAAGTCAGTGGTTTCCGTAAACTGATAGCTTCCTTTCATATAGACGTCGTACATCAGGATATACTTATCCTGCCCTATCAGTTTGAAAGTGCCCGCACCCTCTACGGCTTCCTTAGTCTGTTGCTTGTAATCGGGCTCTTCCGTCCATGCCCCGGAGGTCAGGGAACGGGTGGTGGCCACCTTTATGCCGTTTCCATGCCCTTCCGTCTTATAGAAAAGGTGGAAAACACCATCCTTATAGACAATGTCTCCATCGATGCACGATTTCCCGTTCTCCGGCAGAAACAATGGCTTGGGCTCTCCCTCCAAATCCGTAAACTCCGCATTGGCATAAGCATAATATATGACATCGGCTCCATCGCCATGCAGCATAGACCAATACACCATGTACTTTCCCACCTCCGGGTCGTAGATAGTCTGCGGAGCCCATACACGCTTCAAATCCTCCTGACCTGAATAGCGCTTCTGTATATTGATAACGGAGTGAGACCAGTTGACCAAGTCGGTAGATTTCAGCAAAACCATGGCACGGTTGGAACTCCATCCATTGGCTGAAACCATATCTGTCACTACCATATAGAAAGTCTTGCCATCCTCGCAACGAAGGATATGCGGGTCGCGGACTCCCCCGGTGGAGCTGATGACTTTCGAGTCGATTACCGGTTCATTATCATTCAATGCCCAGTAGGTATAACCGTCCATGCTTACAGCATAGCGCACAGCTTCTTCATCGCCACTATTCCCAGTGAAATAAGTGAACAAATAAGCTACATAATCTTTTTCGGGAAAGGATTTTTGCCAGGAATATCCCGGAAGTGCAAACAACGACAATAACATTGCCGCCAAAAGCATCCGGAAAGTGTTTTTCATCCGTACAATCATAATCTTTTTATATTAAACCTTTTAACGGGTGTAAAATTAACACTATATACATTATAATACAAAGAAAGTGTATATGTTGTGTAACATATACACTTATTTAATCTCTCCAATCAGTCGGCATTCAAAAAACGCACCATCTCACAAGCTGCCAGCAGAAATGCCCCTACCCCAAAGTTAGCAGTAGAGTTGGCATCAACCACTTGTCCGGGAATGGCTTTCTCGCCAATCGGCTGTACATACCCTATGCGGCCATCGGGCTGCAAGGCTACAGTAGTCAGATAATTCCACGCCTTCATCACTACGGGTTGATAAGTAGCCTTGTCCAGCAAGCCGTTGTTCATCCCCCATAACAGACCATAGGTAAAGAAAGCCGTACCGCTGGTTTCAGGACCGGGAGCATGCTCAGGGTCGAGCATACTGCGTGTCCAGTAGCCTTCCGGCTGCTGGCAGGCAGCCACGGATTTGGCCATCGTCTGGAAGCGGTCTATGTACTCCTGGCGGTATTGGTCTGTTTCGGGCAGGTCTTTCAGTACCTTTGCCAAGGCAGCCAGCACCCAACCGTCGCCACGCGCCCAGAAGTCTTTCTTACCATTCACACTTTTATGTTTTGGATAAATATATTTGCCGTCGCGATAGTATAGGCCTTCCTCCGCATCGTACATGATGCTGTTGGCATAGGTCCAGTATTCATGCAGTTTCTCCAGATATAACGGATTGCCGGTCAGCTTGTACATCTTTGTCATAACGGGCATTACCATGTAAAGTCCGTCTGCCCACCACCAATAATCGTTCTTGTCCGTACTCATCTGGTATTCCATCACTTCGCGCGCACGGGCTATCTTCCCGGAATCCGGCTTCACGGTATACAAATCCGCATAAGTCTGGAAACAAATCTGATAATCACCGAAAAGCACATAATCATCACTCTCCCCATAGCTGTACTTCCACTCTTCCTTGTTGTCACTCTTCGCGCCTTTCCATTCATTATGTTCTGCCCACGCCTCGGAATAGGCATAGCATTCCGGATTACCGGTCAGGAAGAACACCTCCATGTTTCCCGTATGATAGGCGGCATTGTCCCAGAAAGAGCGCCCATGTTGCGGATGGGTCTCCTGCCAATAGTTGTTCACCCGATTGATAATCTCAATCACTTCTTCCGGTTTCGGCTGCTGAGCGGTGCATGAGAACAGTCCCCAGCAAAAAGCCAAACCCAATAAAAATAAGCATGTCGTTTTCATATACTAATACTGTTCTTTTATCTTATTACTTCCAATACATATACCGATTGCGGTGCAAACTCCACAACCCGCTCTCCGTCTCCTTGCTTGGCATGCTGCACAAATAGATGCAGCCGCTTCCTGCTCTTCCACAATTCCGTGTCATGAGACGGTTCCCAGGCACCGACAGTGAAGTCGGTCAAATCGCTGATGCTCCACTTACTGTTTGCCACATCCGTAGCGTGCGCCAAAGAGACTTTGCTCCCCCGTTCTTCATCCCTGAATACATAAAATATCTCCCCGCCATCTACTACGATGCGCGGACGGGCCATCGGAATCATCTTCGTGCCTCCACCTTTCAGGGAAAACGGAGTGGTACGCCCGGAGACCTGGCGGCTGTGCCACATCTGCCCGTCATGCCAGACAATCCGGTATTGCGGGACGTCGCTGTCCGGGTCGCGCCAATAGGAAGCAATGTACGGATTGCCGCCTGCATCGGCACTCATGCTGGTCTGGTTTATCAGTTCCGAATTCTGAGGAATGCGGCAGGCATACTCTGCATTACCCAGACGGATGGGCAAATCATATTTCTTGCCATTTGCCTTATACCATGTTACGCCATTGTCAAAGGAACGGGCGTAGCATAGGTCATGGTTGGTTTCCACATGCCAAGTCTCGCGCCAGACCCACGACAGATGGATGGTTCCAAGCTCATCTACATATAGCTGCCAGTAAGCATTGCGCTTGTTCTCGCCATCAATCAGTACATCCTGCACACGGCTCCATTTCTTCTCCTTCAAGGAATAGCGGTTCATCACCAGGTTGCCCCGGCCGGAAGAACCGGAACGGTATGCAAACAGCAGGTCGCCTCCGGACAGCAGATAAAACTCCGGATAGGTTACATTGCCTTCATCCACGCCCGTCATGGGCTCCTTCTCACCCAATTCCAGTGAATGGGGTGCAATGCTGCGACAGTAGTTCAAGGGCTGTCCGTGATGGTCGAAGGCTACATGAATATACCCGTCACCATCCAGCATCATGCTGATGACGTTATGGGCATCCTTCACATTCCCTTTATACTGTGTGCGGTGCAGTGTCCACTGTCCGGCATGGAGGTTCCGTTTTCCAAGAGTCAGGAACCCTTCCGCATCATAGTAACTGATGTATTGCTCGTCACCTTGCGTCACCAGCGAATTATTACGGAATACGGCAGTGTTGACGGAAGTCTGGCTGTATCCTTTCCCCACTTCCACCAGATGCGTTTCGGGAAGGACACCGGCAGCACCCTGTGCACAGAGTGCCACCGGAAATCCACCAATCCCCCAAACAATTAATATAAATACTATAAAAAATGAATCAGTCTTACTCATAATAGGCATGGTCTTTGGGGAATTCTTCACCACCCCACGCCTTTTTCGAGGTCCATGCCTGCGGAGCATCTGTCCAGAACGGATGGTCGGCGGGCAAGCCCAGGGGCAAGAATGCCAGGGAAGCCATGTAAAGGCTGCCGTTGTTAGTATACCAGTCGGAGATATGAGGCTGGGAACCATTGAATCCCAATGTCAGAAAACCTTTCTCGTTGAAGTTCCGGTTGTCACCGAACATACGGTTGATGACAGCTGTCATGGCAACACGTACCTGTCCGTTCGACAATTCCTTGGGCAACCATCCACGCCATGCCAACAAAGCCAATGGTTGGAGGGTACCGGTGCGGTAGGTAATGGAACGCCCGAATACGGGGAAGGCCCCCTCGGGAGAGATGAAACGTTCCAGAATCATGCCGAAACGCTGCATGCGCTTCTGGGCACGCTGGAAATTGCAATCCGGCGCATTCCATATCTTATTTTTTCCACTGTTCGTAAAGACTTCCAGACACTCCACATACATGGGATGGAGTACGAAGCTGTTGTAATAGTCAAAGGCAAATCCCGGTCCGTCGCTATAGAAGCCGTCACCTACATACCACTCTTCCACCTTGCGCAGAGCGGAGACAATACGGTAAGCATCACTCTTGGCACCAGCCTTGCGCAGGAAACATTCTACCGTAGACGAGAACAGCAGCCAGTTGGTATAAGGAGGGTCCACACGGCGCAACTGGGTGAACTCTTCAATGTAACGCCGTTTAGTCAAACTATCCAGAGGCACCCACAAAGCATCGTATCCTCGCAGGAAGCTTTCAGCAACATAAGCGGCATCGACCAGCGGCTGTCCCTCTTTCCGCCAAAGTAGGTAATCCTGACTTTCCGGGTCTACCGCCTGCGCATAACTTTTCAATGCCCACTCGCGGAGCTGCCTGCGCTGCTTGCCTTCGGCAGTGTCATCGTCCGGCAAAGAGAGCCAGGGTGCCAACCCCGCCATCAGACGTCCGAAACATTCCATATAGGTCACCCGTTTGTCGCGTCCATCCCAAGTGGGGCTAAGCTCCACCTGCATATTTTCCTGGAGCTTCCCTTCACTCATATTGCTCAGTACCGGAGCAGCCATTTGATACAACACCCCGGCCCAAAGTTCGCGGTCTGTCACTTCCTTCTCTTTTTTCTTCTTGGCAGCCATTTCCTGAGCGGGCAGCAATAAAACTGCCACCAGCAGCAGCCATAAGTAGTTACTTTTTCTCATGATATTATTTAAGTTTGTTTTTCAATACTGCAAAATTACCCCATTCCCGGTAATTTCGGGGGCACTATTGTTTCAAAAAGGGGTAAATATCGGTCATTAGTACCCCAAAAGCTCAGAAATCACAAGAAAAAGCCTAAGATTAAGCCGTGCTACGACGGAAGTGAATAAAGTATTTGCCGCTATATTTGTTTCTTCATGAACTGCACCAGTACGAGGGCAATGCAATAAGCTATAATCTGTTCAAACCAAAAGTCAAGTCCTTCAAACATATTACTCATTATTTTAATAGACACCCATTCCTTTTTCTGATAACAAAGGAAAGGAGTTTATTCGGAATAATGAATTTCCATACGACTCAAAAAATGTTCTATTTTTCCGGATTACAGACAAAACTGAGAATATCCACCAAGACACTGACTACTTCCATATTACATTAAATGTCCCGAAAACCGATATATTCTCCTGCCAAAAGACTATTTTTGCAACAAATATCCATAAGCATACCATGGCAGGCATCTATATTCATATACCTTTTTGCAAGACACGCTGTATCTATTGCGATTTTTATTCCACCACTCGCAGCGAATTGAAGCAGCAGTACATCCGTGCCTTGTGCACTGAACTGAAAACCCGCAAGGGTTATCTGAAGGAAGAACCGATAGAGACCATCTACTTTGGCGGAGGAACTCCCTCACAGCTCGCTCACGAAGATTTCGAGCAGATATTCCGGACTATCAAAGAGGTGTATGGAACAGAACATGCCGAAGAAATTACCCTCGAGGCCAATCCCGACGACCTGACGGAAGAATATGTGTCCATGCTGCGCACCCTCCCCTTCAACCGCATAAGCATGGGGATACAGACATTCGACGCCCCCACCCTGAAACTGTTGAACCGCCGGCACAATGCCGCGCAAGCCATCGCAGCCATACACCGCCTCCGCCAAGCCGGCTTCCGGAATATCAGCATCGACCTCATCTATGGACTACCGGATGAAACAGACCAACGGTGGGAACGCGACCTGCAACAAGCCGTCGGCCTTGATGTGGAGCATATCTCCGCTTATCATCTGACTTACGAAAAAGGCACCCGCATCTACGAAATGCTGCAGAGCCATCGTATCAGCGAAGTGGACGAAGAGAGTAGCCTGCGCTTCTTCTCGGCGCTCATGGACACCCTGGGAGCCGCGGGGTATGAGCATTACGAAATATCCAACTTCTGCAAGCCCGGCATGTACTCACGCCACAACACTGCTTACTGGAAAGGCATTCCGTATTTGGGCTGCGGCCCTTCCGCCCACTCCTTCAATGCGGAGACAAGGGAATGGAACACAGCTTCTCTGGAAGGATACATAAAGTCCATTGAAGAGGGGCACCGTTCCTCCGAAACAGAAATTCTGGATAAAGTGACCCGTTACAATGAATACATCATGACTTCCCTGCGTACCATGTGGGGAATCTCCCTGACATATACGGAAGAAGCCTTCGGCACAGAGTTGTGCCAATATTGCACGAAAATGGCAGCCCCCTACCTCCAAAGCCACAAACTGGAGATGCAGGCAGACCGCCTGCGCCTGACCCGGGAAGGCATCTTTGTTTCGGACGGCATAATAAGCGACCTGATGTTCATTGATTAACAGCAAAACCGGGAGACTGCATGACCGAACAAGAAGTCAGACGCTACTTGCGCCAAATGAAGGAAGAAGACTCGGAACGGGCTTTTCACAGTTTCTACAATCTGTGCTACGACCGCTTGTTCCGTATTGCCTGCTATTTCGTGAAGCACGAAGAATGGGCGCAAGAAATTGTGCTCGACGTCTTCATGAAGCTTTGGGAACAACGCGCCCGGCTGCCGGAAGTGAACAACATAGAGGATTACTGCTTTATCCTTACCAAAAACGCCTCCCTCAATTACCTGGAAAAAGAGAACCGGCACCCTACACTCTCGTCCGAACAGCTTCCCGAAGTTTCCGGCCAGGCCGATTCTCCCGAAGACACTCTTATCAGCGAAGAACTGTTTGCCCGATATGTCAAGGCGCTCGACCGCCTGCCGGAGCGTTGCCGTGAAGTATTCATCCGCCTGCGCGAAGAGAAACAAAGCTATGCACAAGTGGCGGAGGAGCTGAACATCAGCACAAAGACAGTAGACGCGCAACTGCAAAAAGCACTCACAAGACTCAAGGAAGCATTGCTGACGGAGTGAACTCTGCTTCATCTTCCTTGCAAGAAGCCGCGTATGCATGTATGAGATATACATCTCGAGCTGCATGAGATACACATCTCGCACAACATGAGATGCACATCTCGAGCACACCTTCCCTATTGATTGAAACAGAGAAACAAGGAAGTCATACGTAGGTAGGACAGACTTTCACGGACAAAGAGCTTTAGATTAACATTATTTCAGGATATAGGCATAGGGAATTCCTGAAAAGGAGCTGTCTTTACATGCAGAAAAGGAGTCATAGGCTCTTAATAAATTGCCAAAAATGAAAGTGAATAACGAGAATTTCGACAAGGTACTGAACAAACTGGTTGCTTCTACCCGTTCCCCACGAGGACGCTTTACGGCAGAGAACAGCTGGAGGCTGCTGGAAAGCCGTTTGCTAAAGCGCCGCAGCATGAAGCGGTTCTGGATGCGTACAGCCAGTGCCGCAGCCGTAGTCCTGCTCTGTGTAACGAGCTGGGCAGCCTATCAGTTCTTATACGTAGCACCACAACGGGAAGCCATTCCCACAGAAGCCATACATACTACCGAGGAAACCCAAGTAATCCATAGCGTACTGACATTCGATCAGCAACCCTTGCAGGAAATCGTCCGTCAACTTTCCGAAACGTTCCGTACCGATATACGTATCGAAGGAGACAGCCTGAAGAACTATCATATGACAGCTACCTTCCGCGAAGGGGAGAGTCTTACAGAAATCCTCGACCTACTGAAGGACGCCGGCAACTTTACCTATAAAAAAGAAAACAACACTATTATACTTACTACTAAACTTAACTGACAATGACCAGCTCTACTATCTGTTCGCACCACCGCATCAGAACCGTACTTCTGATGTGTGTGGTTCTTTTAAGCGCCTCACTCCATGCACAGGCACAAAACAAGGAAACACGTATAAACCTGAATATCCGTAACGCAACTTTAGAGAGTTTCGTGAAGCAACTGGAAAATGCAACCGGATTCTCCTTCATCTATGGGGAAGAAGTAAAGCTCACGCACCGCATCACACTGGAGATGAAACAAAAGAACATCAGTGAGATATTGCAACGTGCCTTTGAAAACGAACCCATCACGTTCGAAATATCCGGAAAGCACATTCTACTCCATAAGCGGCCCGTGCCGCAGAAACCCGTTAGCCGTAAGTTCACCATCAGCGGATACGTGACCGACGGAGCGTCTTCCGAGACGCTGATTGGTGCCAATATCCTTGAGAGTCGTCGTTCCACAGGTACTGCCACCAATCCTTTCGGTTTCTATTCCCTCACCCTGCCGGAAGGGGAAACGGAACTGGTTTTCTCCTACCTGGGCTACGAAAGCCGGCATAGCCGGTTCGAACTGACGAAAGACACCTTACTCAACGTCAGGCTGGACAGCAATAACCAGCTGGCAGAGGTCGTGGTGCTCTCGGACAAGCGGGAGGCCGGCATAGAAAGCACAGCCATGGGAGCGCATGAGATACCGATGACACAAATCAGGCATACCCCGTCCATATTGGGAGAAGCCGACCTGCTGAAGACCATTCAGCTGATGCCGGGTGTGCAAGCCGGTATGGAAGGTTTTGCAGGCATGTATGTGCGAGGGGGAGGTCCCGACCAAAACCTGGTTATGCTGGACGGAATTCCAGTTTACAACGCAGACCACCTGCTGGGAGTATTCTCCATCTTTACGCCCGAAGCGGTAAAGAACACCACACTCTTCAAAAGTTCTTTTCCTGCCCGCTACGGCGGGCGTCTTTCGTCTATAGTAGATGTACGGACCAACGACGGAGACATGCATAAATACCACGGCGCATTCAGCATAGGCCTGTTGACGGACAAACTGCATATCGAAGGCCCTATCTGGAAAGAACGGACCTCCTTCAGTTTCAGCGCACGAGCCATCCCCACCCTATTCTTCAAAAATCTCATTGTAGACAAAGACGACACCTATTCCGACAAATACAACTACTATTTTTACGACGTCAATGCAAAGGTCAATCATAAGTTCAGCGACCGTAGCCGCATCTTCCTCAGTTTCTACAAGGGGAAAGACCACTATCATTATGACAGTGACTACCACGGTGACAATTACGACAACAGCATTAAGAATTATTCCAAGGACAACAGCCATCTGAATTGGGGAAACACCATCGCCTACGGCCGCTGGAACTATGTATTCAACAGCAAGCTGTTTTGCAACACCACCGTCTCATACAACAAATATGAGATGGGGCTGGACGGAAACATAGAAGATACCTATACTGTCGCCAATAAAGTACAAGACAGATACTATTACTCCTCCAAGTTCAACTCCGGTATCCGTGACTGGAGTGCGCGTATGGACTTTGACTACACCCCCATGCCGCAGCACCACATCAAGTTCGGTGCAGAGTACATCCACCATACGTTCCGTCCGGGAATAGCTACCTCGAAAATACAAGATATAGATAATGGCGCCCTCCAGGAAGATACGGTTTACAATACCAGCAACAGCCATGCCATGCGCGGACAAGAAATCTCCCTTTACGCCGAAGACAATTTCAATGTAAACGCCAGGCTCAGTCTGAATGCAGGTGTACGCACATCGCTGTTCCACACACAAGGGAAAAGCTACTATTCGCTGCAGCCCCGCCTTTCCGCCCGCTATGACCTCGGACAAGGATATTCTGCCAAAGCATCCTATACGTGCATGGCACAGTATGTGCATCTGCTGTCCTCTACTCCGCTGTCTATGCCTACCGACCTCTGGGTACCCATTACCAAAGACATCAGTCCGATGTATGCCAACCAGTTCTCCATAGGAGGCTACTATTCCGGACTGCCGGGTTGGGAGTTCTCCGTCGAGGGATATTATAAACAGATGAAACACATACTTGAATATCAAGACGGTGTATCCTTCTTCGGCACCTCTACCAACTGGGAAGAAAAAGTGGAAATGGGCGAAGGCCGCTCCTTCGGTCTGGAACTGATGGTACAGAAAACATTGGGCAAGACTACCGGCTGGCTGGCATATACCCTATCCAAGACCGATCACCGTTTTAAGAACGGTACCATCAACCAAGGCCGATGGTTCCCCTACAAATATGACCGCCGCCACAGCATCAGCCTCAATCTCAGCCATAAGTTCAGTGACCGCATTGATGCAGGAGCTTCCTGGATATTCAATACCGGTGGATGTATCACTATCCCCGAAAAGGCAACAATCATCATCCGGCCCGATGGCTCTATTGAGGAAACCGGTTACATCTCCCGGCGTAACAATTACCGCCTTCCCGCCAGCCATCGTTTGAATCTCGGCGTCAACTTCAACAAGAAGACCAAACATGGTATGCGTACCTGGAATATCAGTATCTACAATGCATACAATGCCATGAATCCGAACATCGTTTACAGCAAATACAAAAATGGATACAACGTATACTACGATGATTTCTACGAAAGTATTTATCATGGAAATACCGGGCAGAAGAAAGCTCAAACTGTCATCAAGAAAATAACAATACTGCCTTGTATTCCTTCTGTTACCTATACTTATAGATTTTAAAAACAAATCCGGCATATGAAAACAAAAATGAAATTACACCTTATTATATACATAACTATTGTAGGCTTCCTAACAGCCTGCGAAAACGAGATTCCTTACAATCCCGGACAACAAGATCCGCAAATCATCATGAACGCCTTGCTCGAAACCGGACAAGCTGAGAATGATGTCTATCTCCATTTAGGCGAGGGCTATAGTATTGAACATTTGAACGAAGCAACTCTTTTCCTCTACATCAATGGCAAAATAGCAGAAACTCCGAAAGCGGTTTCCCCGGAAGAAATTTATGGGCATCTGGAAGGAGAACTTGATAAGGACATTTATGAATCATTACTGAAAAGTATACGTTTCAAGAAATATCGTCTGACCAGCACACTGCATCCCGGCGACAACATACGTCTGGAAGCCACTGCCGAAAACGGGAAATACCATGCCAGTGCCGAGGTCACCGTGCCACAACCGATAGAGAGCCTGCACGTGGACACTTGCTTGGCCTACCTGCGCGAGTACAGCGGACAAACCCTTTACCGCCAATACAAAATTACATTGCAAGACCGCCCCAACGAGAAGAACTACTACCGGCTGGACATTTGGAATGACCGTAGTTACTATTGCAAATGGAAAGAATACCTGGAAGATGAAAACGGCAGCCTCATCAAAGTGGAAGACGAGGACGGCTCTTGGCATTGGGCCTCCATACCCAGAGACACTACCATCCTTGCTCCCCGACAGAACGAAATCATCAACCGGGAAGATGTTATACTGACTGACGGCCACCCTGGCAACTATGATGATGAAGAAAATGAATTGTTTCCCACCATAAATAACAAATACAACATATTCAATGATAACACTTTCCGTAACTCTTATGCCACATTGAAAGTATACACCCCTCTCTACCAAGATTATTATCCGATAGAGGGACACTACTACGACCATATATCCCGCAAACAAACCATCACCGTACGGTTGCTTAGCATCACTGAAGCCGAATACCGCTATCTAAAAGCCTTAAACTGCCTGGATGATGGGGATTACGACGATGCTTTAATGGAACCTATCAGTCTGCCTTGCAACGTCATAGGCGGATTAGGCTTTGTGGGAGTCTGCTCTGAAAGCAGAGTAATCATAGAATTACCCGAAACTATTTGGCAATAACATTTTGACTAATAAAAATCCTTTTATCCATTACTACAAATATAAATTCAGTTAGTCCACATTACATTCGTATTACAAAAAGCATCTAAACAAAGCATTTTCACACTATAAAATTGATTTAAGTCAAGAAATGAAGGTATAAACTACACTTTTTCCCTTATTCATTTTTGTGTTATAAAACATATACCTACATTTGCATAGGTAAAAGAAAAAGCTAAGCGCTTAGAGAGTTTTCAATAGGTATTAGATTGAAATTAGTTTTTAGGAATAACAATTAAAAAGTAGGTATTATGAAACGTTTAGGATTAACATTAGTGGCAGCAGTCTGCCTGACTGCTACAACATTTGCAGCAGGAAACCAACCTACAACTGCAAAATGGGAAGGTAACATCAACATAACAAAGTTGAGCAAGTATTTGAATCTGGATTCCAACCAGCATGAAGAAGTGGCAAACATCTGCGAATATTTTACAGAACAGATGGAACGCGCTACAAATTCCAAGAAGAATCAGGAGAAGTTACTCCGTAATGCAGTTTATGGTAATCTGAAGTTGATGAAAAAGACTCTGAATGAAAAGCAGTATGCTGATTATGCCAGAGTATTGAACGTCACACTGCAGAACAAAGGTATCGAAGTGAAATAAACTTCGCTTCTGATAAATACGAAAATAGTATTTGATAAATAAAAAGGCATTGGACTTTAGAGGTTCAATGCCTTTTCTTTACGTCAACGCCACCAAAACCTGCGGCGTCAACTCCCTAACCAAATAATTCTTATCACTTTACAAGCAGAATCTGTCTTGCAGCTCTTTCTTATACTTTCTGGAAACCAGCAGTTCCGTCACTTTGTCAAATGGTGGATAAAGCATGCATTTGCTATCCTTTATAATCATCAGATAATCAATATTGATAATATACGATTGATGTATCTGCACGAAACTGGATGAATATTGAGTAATCTGCTCAGCAGTCATTCCGCGACGCAACACCAACGGCGGCTGGTTGTTTAGTATCACCTCCCATTGTTTACGCTCGGAACAATAGCGAAAAAAGCCGATTTCAGCCGGACGCAACGCACGCATATCATTAGTTGGCGTAAATACGATAAATGTCTGTCCGGTATGCAACGGTGCACCAATGGGATATGACATTCTCTGCCCAGCCTCTGCCTGCTCTACAAAACGCGCAAGAATATCCCGCAACTCCTGCTCTTCAAAAGGTTTCAGCAGATAGTCGAACGCAGCCTCCCGGATAGCCTGAATCATGTACTTATCATAAGCCGTATAGAAAACAATCCGCATATTCCACGAAACACTGTCACGTATTTCCTGCAGTAATTCCATTCCAGTCATGTCCGGCAGTTCCACATCCAAGAACAACAAATCCGGCTGTACCTTGGCAATGAGTTTTTTCCCTTGTTTACCATTACGGGCAGTTCCTTTCAAAAAGAAGCGTGCATCCTTTCCCAATTCAAAACTCAGATTCTCAAGAGCCACCTCATCGTCGTCAACTATTGCAACCTTATATTTATCCATGTTCCTTTTATGTTTTTCTTCTCGCGAATATATACATAATCCTACTCCCATACAAAGCAATAGAAGGTCATTTACGGACTATTTGTCTGTAAATATGCCTATCCTTGCAAAAAATAAGATTAAACGGTTCTTTTAAATTCTGTAATCGTAGTTGTCAGGCAGCCAGAAAGTCACCTCACAGCCCATCTCACCACTCTGTAGAGAGACATTGTGCACCAAAACATCAATGGCCTCCTTGTTCTTATTGTTGAGAATCCGAATGGTCTGCATAATGACTTTCATTCCCGTCCCCGTGCCCCGGTTCCGACTGTCCGGACGATAACCGCCACCATTATCCGTTATCTTTATACAGATACCATTTCCCCGGCGGCAGACCGAAACCCAAAGATTACGTTCACCTTCCTTCTCGCGCAACGCATGCTTCACTGCATTTTCAACCGGAATTTGAATCATCATAGACGGAATCCTTATTTGCTCCGGCTGCACATCCTTTTCTATCTTCAGTTCCGAATGAAAATCCGGACCTAAAGAACGGCGTTCCAGATTAATATATGTTTTCACAAAATCCAGCTCCTCTGCCAAGGTTACACACAGTTGTTCCGCCAATTCCAGATTGCGACGCATCAGTTTTACCAGCGACGAAAGCTCTTGCTTTTCTTCCACATTCCGCTCCACCATCTCCCGGTTCAGCATATTGAAGATGAAATGAGGGGACAAGCGGTTACGGATATTCTCCAGACGAAGTGTAGAGACTGTGCGATGATTCCGTGCAAGCAACAAAGCACGTTTCTTTTTGCTGTACAGATAAAGGAAAACCGCCGTCAATATAGATACAACAGCTACAGCAAACACGACAAACTGTGTCTGCCTCAGCACCAGCACCTCGTTTTTCTGCTCCTGAAGCAAAACCCGATGTGCCATCAAGGTAGAATCCTGCTGATAACGCAAAGTCAAGTCTGCCGTACGCATCCGGACACGCTCATTCCTGATAGAATCATCAAGCAGGTTGTTCCTCTGCAGATAGTGATAAGCCCTCTTGTAGTTGCCGGTTTCCTCGTAAAACTGCTGAAGGTATTTATTACGGATATGTACCATATCAGGGTCGATGCCCGGAGGGACTACACTCTCGGACAATAAACGACGTGCCTCTTGAAAGTCTTTCTGAAGCAGAGCCAATTCTATTTTCTGCGTATCGATATAATATAGTGCAGTACTCACCCCCATTTCCTCAAAAAAAAGTTGGCATTCATTTATATATTTAACAGCCAAATCAACCTTATTCAGTTGAAGATAACAGTCTCCTAAATTCAACCTCCCCAGATTAAGTTCAAAACTCATATCATCATATCCTTCGACTAAATCAATAACCTTTTGGAAATATTTTATCGCTGTCTGGTAATCCTCCCTATAATAGTAAGAAGTCCCTCTATTATTCAAATAAATATATTTTTCATAAGGCAGCATATTGTCATAGCTTTCCCCTGCAAGATTGTAATAGTAATCACACTGTTCAAAATCACGCATGGTAACATATACTTGTGCCAAACCATAATAAATGGGAGGTTTCTTGGTAGAAGCCATATGCAAAGAGTCGCACATCAACAAAGCTCTCCTATACCAAGCTGCCCCTATGTCCAATTTTCCTAAACGGTTATTCGCATCAGCAAGATTCATCAAAATATCCGGCACCACTTCAATCCTAGTCCCTCTCATCCGTAATTCATAAGCCTTCCGGAAGCAAATTTCGGCAGAATCCATATTCCCAACGCGTGCAAAGATATTTCCCTTCATATTGAAACATTCGGATTCCAAATCTGCCATTTGAGAGGAACTATGCTGCCTTTCTATAAAGGCATGTATCTGTTGGATTACAATTTGCGCCGAATCAAGTTGTGAAGTAATCAAATATGTTTTCAGTGTCATTGCCAGATAATTATATTTGACCAAGCTATCCTTTGCCTCTTCCATCTTTTGAAGAGCCTTCAACCTTACCTTGCGGGGCACAATGGCCACAGAATCTCCATTTATACGGGAAAAATCCTCAAAAGCTCTCATCTCTGTGTATACGTCCTCTTTATCTCCGGGCGCACAAGCCCCTAGAAACACAAGCCCTAATATCCAATAAATGTAAAATCGAATTCGCTTATCCATCCTCTCTCCCATGTTTCCCGTAATTAGATTATTTATTCAATACATCTACAAACTTAAAATATTTTTGCGAAATACCATCAAGTATAAGGCGTATTTCTCAGCCATAAAAGAGCATACGTTACCGCTTTATTAAAATGAAACAAAAAAATCACATCATAGTACAATATTTAGCTATATAAGCCATCAAAAATAATGAATAGGGCATTCCAACGTTTGAACTGCCCTATTCACTATTCAAATACTTGATTTTATTTAATCGTCACCATCGTCGCCCCAAATCCATACTCCTGGAACGAAGCATCCTGGTGGCGGCAATTGGAATATTTACGTTTCAACTCATCCAATAACGCTTTACGAAGTACACCATCCCCCTTGCCATGAATAAAGACGATGCGTTGTTCGCGCTTTTTCTTGTATTGTTCCATCACTTCACGAAACTTGTCCAGCTGGTAATTCAATATTTCACTGTTGCTCATGCCGCAGGTGTCATCCAGCAACTCGCCGATATGCAGGTCAATCTCGACAATCCCATTCTTGCCCCCACGTTTGATGACCGTCTGCAGTTTGGATGGAGTATCTGCCGTTTTTTTCTGTATCAAAGCCTCCTTCAGTTCCTCTGCCGAAACATACACCTGCTTGGCAGGCTGGTCATTCCGGACAATATCATACACCAAGGCCGGTGTTTCAAAGAAAACCGTCTGCTGGAATGTATGCAGTTTATAGAACTTTACCATATCTATGCGGACTTCCACACTGACAGCCGGTTTCATTGTGAACGCACGGTTATCTTTGAATGCCACCAGCTGTACCATCACACGTTCACGGTCGTTCAACTCGGACTTTTCGAACTCCTCCAGCAGAAGTTTCGTATTCGGCTCTATCAAACCATGCGAACGGACTGTCCAGGACTTTCCTTCAGCACTCGAATAGGTATAATACATATAATAATTACTGTCGTTCACCAAATATGCCTCGAAAGGTGTAGTGCTGACAGCCTTGATATCCTCCGGAACAAAAGCCAGAAAAACATTCAGGATATCTCCGCCTTTCATCTCGGGCTGACGATAAACAGATATCTGCGGTTTCTCCAAACGGACCGTTTGAGGCTCTGAAACCTGAGACTCCATAGCAGACGGCCTTGCCGCAGTAGCGGTCGTACGCAATTGTTGCTCTTCTTCCCGCTTCTTCTTGGCAGCCGCTTTGGCTGCCGGAGTGGGGATATTATAATCATCGGTCTCTATCACCACACATTCGTTTATGGGCATCGGTATGTCAAAACCGTCGGCATCTTCCACCAACACGATGTTTTTCCCTTGAAATCCTGTCACAACACCACCCCCAACTTCGCTGAGGAAACGAACTTTATCTCCTATCTTCATAGTAACTTATCTTTTAGTTTGTCTTTTCCTACTTTCTTCCTGCAAAGTTAGGAATTATTTCCCTTATTCTTCAAATCTTCCCAAATATCCGTACCTTTGCAGCCGATATAATAAAGAGAAAGCCATCATGAAAGAAGACCCCAGACATATCAGAATCAGCGAATTCAACTACCCGTTGCCGGACGAACGCATTGCAAAGTTCCCATTGTCCGTACGTGACCAGTCCAAACTGTTATTGTATCGCCACGGAGAAGTTTCAGAAGACAGATTCACTTCACTGCCGGAGTATCTGCCATCGGGAAGCCTGATGATATTCAACAATACCAAAGTCATCCAAGCACGCCTGCATTTCCGGAAAGAAACGGGAGCACTGATTGAAGTATTCTGCCTAGAACCTATACAGCCGAACGACTATGCCCTCAACTTCCAGCAAACCGAGCATACCGCTTGGCTCTGCATGGTCGGCAACCTGAAAAAATGGAAAGAAGGCATGCTGAGACGTGAGATGACCGTGAAAGGCAAACCACTCACCCTGACCGCCGAACGGGGCGAATGCCACGGAACCAGCCATTGGGTAAACTTCCGCTGGAATAATCCGGAAGTGACTTTTGCCGACATTCTCGAGGTCTTCGGTGAATTGCCCATCCCTCCCTACTTGAACCGGGAAACCCAGGAAAGTGACAAGGAGACTTACCAGACTGTCTATTCCAAAATCAAAGGTTCGGTGGCTGCCCCTACAGCGGGACTGCATTTCACCCCACGCGTATTGGACGCATTGCGCAATAAAGGAGTAGAATTGGAAGAACTGACACTCCATGTGGGAGCCGGAACCTTCAAACCGGTGAAAAGTGAAGAAATAGAAGGGCATGAAATGCATACGGAATACATCTCCGTCTCGCGCAACACATTGGAAAAACTCATAGCGCACGACGGCAAGGCAGTGGCCGTAGGGACAACTTCGGTGCGCACATTGGAAAGCCTTTATCACATCGGAGCCACCTTACTGAATAATCCCGAAGCCACGGAGGAAGACTTGCACGTCCACCAATGGCAACCTTATGAAATGTCTGCCAAGGCCGCCACCACCCCTGCAGTAGAAGCCCTGCAAGCCATTGTCGCCTATCTTGACAAGCATAGTATGGAGACTCTGCATACCAGCACTCAAATCATCATCGCCCCGGGATATGAATACAAAATCGTGAAGGCTATGGTGACTAATTTCCACCAACCGCAAAGTACCTTGCTGCTGCTCGTATCAGCTTTCGTACACGGTGATTGGCCGAAGATTTACAACTATGCACTGGCACATGATTTCCGCTTTCTGAGCTATGGAGATTCATCATTATTAATACCCTAAACACAATGAACCACGATAACAATCAAGAGATGTTCCCCCTTGTCGACGAACAAGGCAACATCATAGGTGCCGCCACCCGTGGCGAATGCCATAACGGTAGCAAACTGCTGCATCCGGTAATCCATCTTCATGTATTCAATTCCAAAGGTGAGTTGTATCTACAGAAACGTCCCGAATGGAAAGACATACAACCGGGGAAGTGGGACACCTCCGTAGGCGGACACGTCGATTTAGGTGAAAGTGTAGAGATGGCGCTGAAACGCGAGGTACGCGAAGAACTCGGCATTACCGACTTTGTTCCCGAAACCGTCTTGCATTATGTCTTCGAGTCTGCCCGCGAAAAGGAACTGGTCTTC
>NZ_JBCNZM010000007.1:47820-56097 GCF_040227615.1 Bacteroides sp. RTP31139st1_H2_RTP31139_211217
TTCGTACACAAAACTGTCTACGACGGTGAAATACATCCCAGTGACGAGCTGGACGGAGGACGTTTTTGGAGCCCCGATGAAATCAAGGCAAATATCGGCAAAGGTGTATTCACCCCGAATTTTGAAGGAGAGATAGGAAAGGTCATCAACTTGTAGTGGAAGCTGCTTTCTATCAGTTCGCAAAATATTCCTTCATCTTTCTCCTGACCCGTGGAGCAAGTAACAGCAGTGACGTCATCGTAGGCAATGCCATCAAGGCAAAAGCCAAATCCATGATGGCAACCACTGCTCCCAACGGAATCATGGCAGCCACAACAATCATCACCAAATAGAAGTAGTTATAATACTTGGCATTCTCCGCACCAAACAAGAAGTTGGTGCACTTCAGTCCATAATACGAATAAGAGAACATGGTAGAAAAGGCAAAGAAAAAGACCATCACCATCAACAGATAATGCCCATAGCCGGGAAGGAGCTGCTCAAAAGAATTCAAAGCAATATAAAGGCCTTTTATGCCTCCTTCCGACGCATAGTTTCCAGCTATAAGAATAGGGAAGGCCGTCAATGTACAAACAAGCCCCGAGTCGATGGCCGGTCCAATCATGGCTACCAGCCCCTCACGAATGGGATTGTCATTACGGGAGGCGCCATGCATCATAGAGGCCGTACCTACACCTGCTTCATTGACGTAGGCAGCACGGCGGGCACCAGTCAGTGCAGTTCCCAAAATTCCACCGATACCGGCTTCCAGGCTGAAGGCAGACTGGAAAATGGAAGCCAACACTCCCGGCAACTTATCAAAATTCAAACAAAGAATAACGAAGACAAGCAGCATATAGCAAGTAACCATCATCGGCACTATTTTAGCCGAGATAACCGAAATGCGCCGGATGCCACCGATAATGACTGCCCCTACCACCAGGCTAATGACAATACCCATCACAAAACGCAGACCGAGTGTATTCTCTATTCCTGCCGGAGTAGTAAATACCGTAGTGACAGACTCGACCAACTGATTGGCTTGCATTACACACAACGTACCTATCAACCCCACCACCGCAAAGAAATAAGCAAACGGTTTCCAGCGTTCGCCCAACCCATGAAGAATGATATACATCGTCCCCCCTTGCGGTTCTCCGGCAGAATCGTGTCCTTTGTACATAATGGCAAGAGCCCCTTCAAAGAATTTGGTGGACATACCCACAACGGCACTTACCCACATCCAGAAAATGGCTCCGGGCCCTCCTACTGTAATAGCGATAGCCACCCCCGCAATATTCCCCATACCCACTGTTGACGCTATGGCGCTCATCAAGGCCTGGAAAGAACTGATTTGTCCTTCGCCCGCCACTTCCGATTTATAGCGTAAGGCCTTTATCGAATATCCGATGCGGCAGAGGGACACAGCTCCGGAATAAAAGAACAAGAAAAGTCCTCCCCCTATCAGAAGGATAAATAAGGGATACCCGCAGACAAAGTCACTGACAGTGGTTATTGCTGAGCCTATAGAATCTAAAATGCCATTCATAGTAGTAGTTTGATGGAGGAGTTCATGGGAAGGTTTAAAAAAAGTCCCACTTCTCTTTCACGGGAAAGTGGGACATTCATTATAACATTTCGTTCGGCCTTATTTAGCCAGGTCTTCAATCACCTTCATAATCTGCTGGCCGATTTCCTCGGCAGCCTCCGGTGTGGCAGCCTCACTATAGACACGGATAATCGGTTCCGTATTGCTCTTACGCAGATGAACCCATTTGTCGGGGAAGTCAATCTTCACACCGTCTATATCATTGATTTCTTCATTCTTATACAGCTCCTTCACCTTGGCAAGAATAGCATCTACATCTGTTTCAGGAGTCAAGTCTACACGATTCTTTGCCATGAAGTATGCAGGATAGGATGCACGGAGTTCGCTCACCTTCTTACCTTCGTGTGCCAGATGGCTCAAGAACAAGGCAATACCTACCAAGGCATCACGTCCATAGTGGCTGGCCGGATAGATTACCCCACCGTTTCCTTCGCCACCGATAACGGCACCTACTTCCTTCATTTTGGTAGTTACATTCACTTCACCTACGGCAGAAGCGTAATATTCTTGCCCATACTTGCGAGTTACATCGCGCAAGGCACGGGTCGAACTCAAATTGGATACCGTATTGCCCGGAGTATGTTTCAATACGTAGTCGGCAACAGTAACCAGTGTATATTCTTCACCGTACATCTTGCCGTCTTCGCAAATCATTGCCAGGCGGTCTACATCAGGGTCTACAACAAATGCAACATCTGCCTTCCCCCCTTTCATCAGATTCATGATGTCACCCAAGTTCTTTTCCAGAGGCTCGGGATTATGCTGGAAGTTACCGGTCGGTTCGCAATAGAGCTTCTCTACGTGCTGAACGCCAAGTTGTTCAAGTAGTTGCGGCAGAATAATACCACCTACAGAGTTTACACAATCGATGGCTACACGGAAGTTTGCCTTTCGGATAGCTTCCACATCTACGAGGTCAAGTGCCAATACGCTGTCGATGTGTTTCTGGTTGTAGCTTAAATCCTGACGGTACGAGCCAAGTTGGTCCACTTCGGCATAGTCGAACTCTTCGGCAGCTGCAATGCGGAGTACTTCCTTACCTTCGGCAGCGTTCAGAAATTCGCCCTTTTCATTCAGCAGTTTCAACGCATTCCACTGCTTGGGATTATGCGAGGCAGTCAGGATAATACCTCCACTGGCACCTTCCATGGTTACAGCCAGCTCGGTAGTCGGAGTAGAAGCCAAATCAATGTCCACTACATCCCAGCCCATACCCATCAAGGTACCGACTACTACGTTCTTGACCATCTCGCCAGAGATGCGGGCATCACGCCCTACCACGATTTTGTTACTTTTTACAGTACACGTCTTACGAATCAGGGTAGCATAAGCTGAAGTGAACTTCACAATGTCGAGCGGATTCAATCCCTCGCCAGCACCACCGCCAATTGTTCCGCGGATTCCAGAAATAGATTTGATTAGAGTCATAGGTTAATGATTTAAAATTTATCGGTTAGTTCCAAATTTGGAGTTTATGTAAATCGTAATAATAAGGATGAACGTCCCGCATAGCATCCGACTGTCCCATCTTGGAAGGAACAATCAGCTTCACATGTGCTCCGTTACGAATATAATTCAACGCAACCAGCCAGCCAGCAGGTACAGACGAACCATGATATATAAGCATATAGCCTTGAGTGAAAAGTCCGGCAATAGACGAAGAAGTAACAGAATATCTAAACTCATCCACAACAGTCGGACTATTCATATTGGTTATATACGATTTCACCCCTCCAACAGCTATCAACCCTTGTTCTTCAAAGCGCACCAAAATCAAATCATTCGGTTTAACTGTATCTGCAGGATTCGTCGAACCTTTATCCACAATCTGCATATACACCCCGCTTGCCAGCTGCACATACTCATTCCTGCTTACATCCGTTGTCGAATCTTGCGCATAGAATTCACTTTGAGAAATAACGACAATGCTACTGTCTTTGATAAATGCTTTGATGGCATCTTTTTCTTCCTCAAGCATTTCGGCATAAGTTTTAGAATTATCGCATGCCTGGAAGGCTAAACAAACTGCAAGTAAGGCAAAAAAGAATAAAGTAAGTTTCTTCATTTCTGTTATTTAGTAATTTCGTACAAAAGTATCTGATTTCCTTGAAAGTTGAAAGCTGCGGATAGAAAGTTCGTAACTTTTAACCTTTACAACTGAACTTTTTTTATCCTTTGGCATTCAGCAGCGGTTTGTATTTCTCCAAAGCCTGCTCAAAGACCTTGCGGGCCTCATCCATCGTTCCATAAAATTCACCGCCGGAAGCATTCAAATGACCGCCGCCGCCAAAGAACTCGGCAGCCAGCTGATTGCAGGGGAATGTACCGACCGAACGTAAAGAAATCTTTATCATCGGCTTCTCCGTATCTTCACGCAGGAAGCAAGAGAAAATCACCCCTTTGATGCTTAAAGGAATGTTCACAAACCCCTCACTATCTCCACGCACATAGTCGAACTGGCTTTGTTCGGCTTTAGTCAGAGAAATTAAGGCTGCATGATAGTCCGGATAGACCTTCATTTGTGACAAGACATATCCCATTAGGCGCAAACGGCTTTCTGAATAAGTATTGAACACCTTGCGGTAAATCTCGTCCTTGTCAATACCTTTCGACAACAGTTCGCTGATGATGAAATAGATTTCCCGGTTATTGGAATTATAGGTGAACCCGCCGGTATCCGTCATCATACCCGTATAGATGCACTCCGCTCCTTCCCTTGAAATGTCACTGAAATAGCCCATACGGCAAATCAGGCGGAAAACCAGTTCCGAAGTGGAAGATATCTCCGGATGGGAAATGATAATCTTGCAGAAATCCTCCGGATGGAGATGATGGTCTATCAGTATTTTTCTTGCCGGGGATGCAAGAACAGCGTCACCCATGGCATCTATACGATGGATAGCATTAAAGTCCAGACAACAAATGACATCTGCCTCGGCAATCAGCTTGTCGGCAAACTCCTTGTAGCGGTCGTACAGAAGGACGTCCTTGCTCCCGGGCATCCATTTCAAGAAGTCGGGAAAGGCGTTCGGCACAATAACATTCGCCGTCTTTCCCTGCGAGCTGAAGAAGTGCCACAAGCCCAGAGAAGAGCCGATGGCGTCCCCGTCGGGACCCACATGTGAAACGATTACTATCTTGTCTGCACGGTCAAACCATTTGGTGAAATGGTCTATCTTGGATTGTTCTATTACTTTGGTCAACATATTTTTATTTACTATTTGACGATTGACTATTTACTATTTGGCGTTTATAACAAATTGAAGGGGCAAAAGTACGAAAAGTTTGTGATTTATAACAATATGCGGTAAGAACCTTTTTGAGAAAGAAGAAGATAGGGAATACCTAAGCGAACGCAATCATTGGCAATCTTATTCTGATAATAGTCTGAAAGAGAAGCGTCAAGCACCACCATGCCCATGGAAAAGAGCGAAGTAAGTTCCTCTATCCCACCTTGATACCCCTTGGAGACATACAAATAATCAACTGAAAGGGGATGGGAAGAGTTCTTGTTTCTCCAACGGTTGTCGGAAAGAAGACAGATGCGCTTACCGGCGTAAGAGACAATCTGGTTACGCATGGATAAGCCGGAAGTGGTATAATCTCCGGCAACCAATCGGGGAGTCTCCAGATGCAGGCGGTTCCAATGCGGAGAAAGGGCACGGCACAGACGCGGCATATCCGGCAAGCTATCGGCACATGCCAACCAAGAATGACGGTTGTCTGCCATACAATGGACAACGGGACAGCCTCTCACGCTATAAAAAGCAATCCCCTGCCGGGAAGCATTGGACATGATGGAAAGGGAATGCCAGGAAACCACTGCCAACAATGCCAGCAACGCAAAGCAGATTCTACGTACCGTAAGGCGTAGAAAGCCATAATATGTCATCCCCAAGAACAGATAGACGAGCAGAACACCCCATATATCCAACCAAATATCATCGACAGCAGCGCCAGGAAGACGCTCTATCCAGCGGAGCACTTCATTCTGGACATGTACCAATGCCTCTACTACCCTTGCAAACAGATGTTGTACAAAAGGCAGCGGCGTAAGTATCAACAGAAAGACAGCCGAATACAGAACGAGCGACACCATGGAAATTACCCAAAGATTAGTCAACAGAAAATGAGTGGAAAAACGGGAGAAATAGAAAATGACCAAAGGGGCCGTACCCAGCTGAGCCGCCATGGACACTGTCATAAGTCCCCACAAATATCGCAGGAAACGATTGTCAACCTTCCAAAGGGCATACAACTTAGGCTGTACAAGTACAATAGCTGCAACCGCCGAGAATGACAACTGAAAACCGACATCAAACAACCAGACCGGCTTGCACAGCAGCATCAGGAAAGCAGTTGCCGCCAGCGTATTCAGAGTCAGCGGCTTTTCCGGCTGCAAACCGGCAAACGCCAACAAAGAGAACATGACGACCGACCGCACCACCGAGGAAGACAATCCCGTGAAAAAAGCAAAACTCACCAAGAAAAAGACCAGAAGCAAAAGTAACAAAGGTTTCAACCGCCGCCATCGCCTCCACAAAGGACGAAGCACAAACAAGAGCAAAGCATACAGAAACCCTATATGCAATCCCGAAAGTGCCAGTACATGGCTGGCTCCCGAGACGGAGTAGGTCTCCACAATATCATCGCTCAGTTCCTCTTTATCCCCCACTGTCAACGCAGCAAGTACCGCCAATTCATCAGTTTCAAAACCCAAACTCCGGTATAAGCCAACTACTTTCGCCCTATAATCCAGTGCTACCTGGCTGACAGTGCGGGAGGCATCATGCCCCGTCTTCCGCCAATGTCCGTCAGCCACGTAGACCGTGCCGCTATAACCTTTCCGCCTCAGGTAGCGAGCATAGTCAAACTCGTCGGGATTACCATTGTTCGCCGGAGGAGCAAGCCGGGTAGATACCAGCAACTCATCACCACGGCGCAAAGTGGCCGTAGCAGAATCTTTCGGAAAATAAGCCAGAAAAAGATGATTCCGGGGGCAACCCGTAACTGTATCCTGCTCTACCTCTCCCAGCAGGGCAACCCTGCACAATATGCTGCGCTCCCTCTCTTCGGGATGCTCGCGGATACAAACCCTATAAACAGCAGGTTTGCCCGAAAAGGGAAATACCGTCTTTCCCTGCTGCCAACTCATCAAGCAGCCCCCCGTACCACCCAAGAAAAGGTATACCGCCGCTCCATACACCCATCCGGTATGCTTGTATCTACCTATAATAAAAAGAAAAAGCAGAAAACCTGCCACATACTCCCATGCAGAAAGCACGTGTGGAAACGCATCTCCACACAAAATACCAACTACCAACGGCATCAACAGTCGAAGGAAAGGATGCCGTTGCCAGCTGTCGATTATCAATCCAGAAGACGGATTACAGATTCCTTAATGCACGGATGGCCTCCTTCGGATCGGGAGCCGAGAAAACGGCATTGCCTGCCACCAGTACATCTGCTCCAGCTTCTACCAGACGCGAACCGGTTTCCAAGTTTACGCCACCGTCCACTTCTATCAAGGCCTGCGAACCGGTAACCGTAATCAATTCACGCAACTCGCGCACCTTGTCAAGAGAATGCTCTATGAACTTTTGTCCGCCGAAGCCAGGATTTACGCTCATTATCAGCACCATGTATACATCATTAATAATATCCTTCAACAAGGACACGGGAGTTGCCGGATTAATCGTTACTGCCGGCTGCATCCCTGCTTCGCGAATTTGCTGCACCACGCGGTGCAGATGCGGACAAGCCTCGTAATGCACATTCATGACATGGGCTCCCAGAGCCTTCACCTCCGGAATAAACTTCTCCGGCTGTACAATCATCAGATGCACATCCAAAGGCTTCTGCGACAGTTTTGCCACATACTTCAGTACCGGGAATCCGAAAGAAATATTAGGGACAAACACACCGTCCATGATGTCGATATGTACCCACTCCGCCTCACTTTCGTTAATCATTTCAATGTCTCGTGCCAGATAACCAAAATCGGCAGAGAGAATAGAAGGGGATATGATTGGTTTCATAATGTTATGTTCTAAAGTTTACGAACTTTGTTATGTACAAATATAGAGAAAAGATTTAATTCAGCCTAACATTGGAAATCAAAACTCTCACTGCAAACTTACTGCATACCTTTTGCAGCGTCACTGCAAACGTGTTGCAGTAGCACTGCAAAGCAGTTGCAGTCACACTGCATATTAGTTGCAGCAACACTGCACAGCGGTTTGCAGTGACGCTGCAAAACGAGTGCAGTAGTTTTGCAGTAGGAAGTCATTGAATGACAATCAGTTATTTCATCACGTATCCTTCCGTCAACCGGAAGCCGCGCAACAGTTCATCCGTTTTCAGTTTCTTCTTGCCCGGAAGCTGGAGGGAGCAGATGCCGACAAAGCCATCTTCGGCAGCAACGCGGATATAGGTCTTCCCGTCTGTCTGCAAGGTTCCGGGAGTCAGTTGATGGGATTCCCCTATTTTCTCCGTCTCGAAGACTTTTACCACAACAGATTCTCCACCGGGTTGGACCAGCTCCGTCCAAGCGGCAGGATAGGGAGAAAGACCGCGTATAAAATCGTAAATACGCTTCACCGGGCGGTTCCAGTCAATACGACAAGTATCTTTGAAGATTTTCGGTGCCGGACGCAGTTCACCCACGACGGCCATTTCTTCTTGAGGAA
>NZ_JBCNZM010000007.1:56139-58272 GCF_040227615.1 Bacteroides sp. RTP31139st1_H2_RTP31139_211217
ATACTTTTCACTGTACCGGCAAGAATGGCATCTACGGTTTCTACCACCAGGCGACCGCCCAACAGCATCAGTTTGTCGTGGACGATACCCACGTTGTCCGTATCGGCAATGGGTACCCGTACCTGCTGGATAACCTCACCGGTGTCAATCTCATGTTTCAGGAAGAAAGTGGTGATGCCCGTTTCCGTATCACCATTAATCACCGCCCAGTTGATGGGGGCTGCGCCGCGATACTGCGGAAGCAGGGAAGCATGCAGGTTGAAGGTGCCCAATCGCGGCATGTTCCATACCACCTCCGGCAACATGCGGAAAGCAACGACTATCTGCAAATCGGCCTTCCATGCACGCAACGCCTCCACAAAAGCCTCATCCTTCAGCTTCTCCGGCTGAAGAAGCGGAAGATTATGTTCCAGTGCATACTGCTTCACCGGAGAAAACTGGAGTTTATGTCCCCGTCCGGCAGGCTTGTCGGGCATCGTAATGACACCCACCACATTGTAGCCTCCTTCTACCAGGCAACGAAGAGCCTCCACCGCAAAGTCGGGAGTACCCATATATACAATCCTCAAATTCTTCTTTTCCACCATTTCATTTACAGTTTACCATTTACAATGTACCATTTGCGAGGCAGCTCATTTGCCCATTTACAATTTACCATTTACAATGTACGAAGCATCTTCTTTGCGATTTACAATGCCCCATCACCCCGAACGGCAAATAGTAACTTGTAAATAGTAAAATAGTAAATACCAAAAAGTCCTCAGTCTTCCGAAAAATGTACCAATACTTCACGGTACGAGTTGAATATCTTCGACTTGGACACGAAGCCCAAGTATTTGTTTTCCGCATCCACCACCGGCAGATTCCACGCCTTCGTATCATCAAAGGTACGCATCACCCGCTCCATACTGTCCGTATCATACAGACGTGCCGGAGCCGAAGTCATCAGTTTTCCCACCGTAAAGCGATGATATAACTCCTGGCGGAACATAATGTTCCGGATATCGTCCAACAAGACAATGCCAATCAGCACCCCTTCCTTATCCGTCACGGGAAAGACATTGCGATGCGAGGCAGAAATGGCCTTTACCAGTTCGCCCAAATCCATTTCGGGATGCACGGTCACAAAATCCTTTTCCACCACATTCTCCATCTTCATCAGGGTAAGGATGGCCTTGTCCTTATGGTGCGTCAACAGTTCTCCTTTCTTGGCCAAACGCATGGAATAGATACTATGAGGCTCGAACATGATGATGGTAAGATAAGAACTGACGGAAACAATCATCAGTGGCAGAAACAGGTCGTATCCTCCCGTAAGCTCGGCTATGAGGAACACGCCGGTCAGCGGAGCGTGCATGACCCCACTCATGACCCCCGCCATTCCCATCAAGGCAAAGTTCTTCTCGGGCAGATAAGCCGTCATCTCTATTTCATTGCTGAAATGTGAAAAGACAAAACCGGCAATACAACCCAGATACAACGAAGGTGCGAAGATACCGCCGCAACCGCCCCCGCCATTCGTGGCACTCGAGGCAAAGACCTTGAACAGAATAATCAGTATGAGGTATATCAGCAACAGATTGCCGTGCCCGTAGAAGAAGGAATTATTCATCACCGTGTCCCATTCGGCATTGCTCATCCCATTCAGCAACAATTCTATCGTATCGTAACCTTCGCCATACAACGGTGGGAAAAGGAATATCAGGATACTCAGCATGGCACCGCCCATTATCAGTTTCTTATAGGGAGTTCTCAACCTTCCGAACACGCCTTCCACAGAGTTCATGGCCCGGGTAAAATAAAGGGAAACCAATCCGCAGAAGATACCCAGCATAATGACATACGGAATACGCTCCAGTTCGAAAGCTTGGTCCAGATGGAATTTGAACATGGCATCCGTACCCGTCACGATATAGGAAACAGTTGCAGCCGTCACCGCAGATATCAGCAACGGCAACAAGGAGGACATTGTCAAATCTATCATCAGTACCTCCAGCGTAAATACCAGACCGGCAATCGGCGCCTTGAAAATGCCTGCAACCGCACCGGCAGCACCACATCCCACCAATAGCATCAGCGTACGATGCTCCATCTTGAAGATGGTTCCCAGATTGGAACCGATAGCCGAACCCG
>NZ_JBCNZM010000008.1:0-8277 GCF_040227615.1 Bacteroides sp. RTP31139st1_H2_RTP31139_211217
CCCATCCCTATCATCTTCCGTCCTTTCCACGAACATACGCAAACATGGTCGTGGTGGGGAGCTGGTTGTACTACAGCCACCGAATTCATCGCCCTTTGGAAGTTTACGGTAAACTACCTGCGCGACACGAAAGGCATACACCAGTTCATCTACGCCATCTCCCCACAAATGGACACCGTGAAGAGCGAAGATGACTTTCTCTTCCGCTGGCCGGGCGACGACTATGTGGACTTCATCGGTATGGATTGTTACCACGGGCTGAATCCTACTACTTTTTCCTATAATCTGAAAGCCATTTCCGACTTGTCCCAAAAGAAACGGAAACCTTGTGGAGTAACGGAAACCGGCGTGGAAGGTTTCACAGCCAAAGACTACTGGAGCAAACAAATCCTGACTCCGGCCACCGGTCACAAAGTG
This sequence comes from Bacteroides sp. RTP31139st1_H2_RTP31139_211217, assembly GCF_040227615.1. Lineage (NCBI taxonomy): Bacteria > Pseudomonadati > Bacteroidota > Bacteroidia > Bacteroidales > Bacteroidaceae > Bacteroides > Bacteroides sp. RTP31139st1_H2_RTP31139_211217. The sequence continues at coordinate 418 of NZ_JBCNZM010000008.1, forward strand.
AGCATGATTGTAATGTGGCGCAACAAGTTTGTAGGTGGAAATGAACAGGACATGCACTATTTCTCCGTCTTCAAAGGACACGCCAGTGAAGCCGACTTCATGAAGTTCTATAACAATGAATTGACTCTTTTCAGCAAGGACTTGCCGGACATGTACCTGATGCCCGAGCATACCACAATAAAATGAGTTTCTTCTTTCCCTTTGCCTGCTCCCTACCTGCTCCCTACCCGCTCCCTCCGCTTGGATACGGAGATAACAGAGAGTTGGCAGGGAGCAGACTATATGAAGGTATGTGAACTTTCAATAAACAAAATACCCCCTTGTATATATCATATATAAGCTATATATTTGCAAGAAACTAAAAAAAGGGAGATGGAAGAAGAACAAAATACCAATGACGGCCTGCCATTCAGCGAACCGTCTGTAGAATATACCGACGACAACATCCGCCACCTGGACGACATGGAGCATATCCGTGTCCGTTCTGGTATGTACATAGGCCGCCTGGGCGACGGTTCACAAAGCGACGACGGTATCTACGTCCTACTGAAAGAAGTAATGGACAACAGCATCGACGAGTTCAAGATGGGTGCCGGAAAGCGTATAGAAGTGACTATAGAAGACAGTCTGCGTGTCAGCGTACGCGACTATGGACGAGGCATTCCGCAAGGAAAACTCGTAGAGGCGGTCAGCAAGCTGAATACCGGAGGTAAATACGACTCAAAAGCCTTCAAGAAAAGCGTCGGACTGAACGGTGTGGGCATCAAGGCGGTCAATGCGCTGAGTAGCCGTTTCGAGGTACGCAGCTACCGCGACGGCAAAGTACGTACCGCCATCTTCGAGAAAGGAACGCTGTTGAGTGATGTGACCGAAGACTCGACAGAAGAAAGCGGAACCTATATCTTCTTCGAACCGGACGCCACACTCTTTCTGAACTACTCCTTCCAGAACCAGTTCGTAGAAACCCTGCTGCGCAACTACACCTACCTGAATACGGGCCTCACCTTCATTTACAACGGCCAGCGCATCGTCTCCCGCCACGGACTGGAGGACTTGCTGAAAGACAACATGACCAGCGAAGGACTTTACGACATCATCCACCTGAAAGGAGAGGACATCGAGATAGCCTTCACTCACACCAACCAATACGGCGAAGAGTACTACTCCTTTGTCAACGGGCAGCACACCACCCAAGGCGGTACACACCAGACTGCCTTGAAGGAACACATTGCCCGTACCATCAAGGAGTTCTACAACAAGAACCAGGAATATGCCGACATCCGCAACGGACTGGTAGCCGCCATCGCCATCGACGTGGAGGAACCCATGTTCGAGAGCCAGACCAAAACGAAACTGGGCAGCAACAACATGTGGCCTGCCGCGCCGCAGGAACACAAGCCCGCCGGCCCCACAGTGAACAAATACGTAGGAGACTTCATCAAGACGGAAGTAGACAACTACCTCCACAAGAACCCGCTTGTGGCCGAAGTGATGTTGCAAAAGATACAAGACTCCGAGAAAGAGCGCAAAGCCATTGCCGGCGTCACCAAGCTGGCCCGCGAACGCGCCAAGAAAGCCAACCTGCACAACCGCAAGCTGCGCGACTGCCGCTACCACTTGAGTGACGGTAAAGGCAAAGACCAGGAAACCGAATCCTGCATCTTCATTACCGAGGGAGACTCCGCCAGCGGTTCCATCACCAAGAGCCGCGACGTGAATACCCAAGCAGTATTCAGCCTTCGTGGTAAACCACTAAATTCCTACGGACTCACCAAGAAAGTAGTTTATGAAAACGAAGAATTCAACCTGCTACAGGCAGCCTTGAATATAGAAGACGGCATAGAGACACTGCGTTACAACAAAGTCATCGTAGCCACCGATGCCGATGTGGACGGCATGCACATCCGCCTGCTGATTATCACCTTCTTCCTGCAGTTCTTCCCCGACCTGATAAAGAAAGGGCATGTATATATCCTGCAAACCCCTCTCTTCCGCGTGCGCAACAAAAAGAAGACAAGTTATTGCTACACAGAGGAGGAACGTGTGAAAGCCATTGAAGAACTGGGTCCCAACCCCGAAATCACCCGATTCAAAGGTCTGGGAGAAATCTCGCCCGACGAGTTCAAGCATTTTATCGGCAAGGATATGCGTCTGGAACAAGTGTCCCTGCGCAAGACAGACCTCGTAAAAGAACTGCTGGAATTCTACATGGGTAAGAATACCATGGAACGACAAAACTTTATTATCAACAACTTGGTTATAGAAGAAGATTTGGCATCATGAGAAGAGCTATCTTTCCGGGAACATTCGACCCGTTTACTATCGGACACTCTTCGGTAGTGAGCCGTGCACTGACTTTTATAGACGAAATCGTCATAGGCATCGGCATCAATGAAAATAAGAATACGTATTTCCCCTTGGAAAAGCGCGAACAAATGATACGAGACTACTACCGGAACGAGCCGCGCATCATTGTGCAGTCCTATGACTGCCTGACTATCGACTTTGCCCGGCAGGTAGATGCCAGTCTGATAATACGCGGCATACGCACCGTGAAGGATTTCGAATACGAGGAAACCATTGCCGACATCAACCGCAAACTGACCGGCATAGAAACCATCCTGCTCTTCACCGAGCCAGAACTTACCTGCGTCAGTTCCACCACCGTGCGCGAACTGCTGCAATACGGCAAGGACATAAGCATGTTCATACCGGAGGGAATGGAGATTAGGGATTAAGGATAAAGGATTAGGGATTAAAATGGAAATGATGAAAAAACTATTTACTATTATAATATGTATATGCGCGGTGACGGCGCAAGCGCAAAAGCCGAACAATGAAGCCCTGCGCAAACTGCAAATGGCAGAGTTTGCCATCACCAACCTTTATGTGGACAAGGTGGATGAAGACAAGCTGGTGGAAGAAGCCATCATCAAGATGCTGGCACAACTCGACCCGCACTCCACCTACAACAACGCCGAAGAAGTGAAGAAGATGAACGAGCCGTTGCAAGGCAATTTCGAGGGCATCGGCGTACAGTTTCAGATGATAGAAGATACCCTGCTTGTGATACAACCCGTGAGCAACGGACCTTCCGAGAAGGTGGGCATCCTTGCCGGCGACCGTATCGTAGCCGTCAATGACAGCGCCATTGCCGGAGTAAAAATGAGCACGGAAGATATTATGAGCCGCCTGCGCGGACCGAAAGACTCGGAAGTGAAACTCACCATCGTGCGCCGTGGCGTGGACGACCAGCTGTACTTCACCGTGAAGCGTGACAAAATTCCCATCCTCAGCCTGGACGCATCTTACATGATACAACCCAAAACCGGCTATATCCGTATCAACCGCTTCGGGGCAACCACCGCCGAAGAGTTTGCAGAAGCCCTGAAAAGCCTGCAAAAGAAAGGAATGAAAGACCTCATCCTCGACCTGCAAGGAAATGGAGGAGGGTATCTGAATGCCGCCATCGACCTTGCCAACGAATTTCTGAAGCAAAAAGAACTCATCGTCTACACCGAAGGAAGGGCCGCACGCCGCAGTGATTTCTTTGCCAAAGGTACGGGCAACTTCAAGAACGGCCGTCTCATCATATTGGTGGACGAGTACTCCGCTTCTGCCAGTGAAATCGTGACCGGAGCCATCCAGGACTGGGACAGAGGCGTGGTAGTAGGACGCCGCACCTTCGGCAAGGGATTAGTACAGCGTCCTATCGACCTGCCGGACGGTTCCATGATTCGCCTCACTATCGCCCGCTACTATACTCCTTCGGGCCGTTGTATCCAGAAGCCTTACGACAGCACCGCCAACCTCGACGGCCGCCTAACCGGCGAGAACAGTCAGGATAAGTATAACCAGGAACTGATAGACCGCTTCAATCATGGAGAAATGATTCATGCGGACAGTATCCATTTTGCCGACTCCCTGAAAGCACAGACCAAGCGTATGGGACGTACCGTTTACGGAGGTGGAGGTATCATGCCCGACTTCTTCGTCCCCATCGACACTACCCAGTACACAGACTATCACCGCAACCTCGTAGCCAAAGGCGTGGTTATCAAAGCCACTACCGGCTACATCGAGAAGCACCGGAAGGAGTTGCAGAACAAATACAAGAAATTCGAAGCCTTCAACGAGAAGTTCGAGATAGACGATAACTTCCTTGCCGAAATACGTACGCTTGCCGACAAAGAGAAAATCAAGTTTGACGAGAAACAGTACAACCAATCCCTACCGCTCATCAAGACACAACTTAAAGCCTTGATAGCCCGTGACCTATGGGACATGAACGAATACTTCCAGGTGATGAACAGCACGAACCAGAGCGTGCAGCAAGCTCTAAAAGTGTTGAACGAAGGCATCTACAGCACTATTATCCAATAGCCGACTTGAAACAAACTTAGGCGCGGATTATGCGGATTTAGTTTATCTAACTCCGCGTATTCCGCGTAATTCGCGCCTAAAATCATTCTCCGAACAGCCACTTATTCAGCCACTTGTTGACGTAGATGTTGACCACAGCACATCCAGCACCGATTGCAGCCCCCGCCAACACATCCGACGGATAATGCACTCCCTCGTTCATACGGGAAACTCCCACGGAACAAGCCCACAGGGCAGACGGAGCTATCACATACCATTTAGGATACTTTACACTGAGCGAGGTGGCAAGGGCAAAAGCCGTCGCCGTATGTCCGGAAGGAAAAGACGGGCTGCCTTCATGGCTATATGCATGCACTCTGTCGGGATATTTATCATAAGGACGCTCACGGTCCACCAGATATTTCATTCCATAAGTCACAACAAAAGCCCCCGCTACACTTGTACCTACGTAGACCGCATCTTTCAGCAAACCCTTATCATGTTTTATCCAAGCGGCAACCGCCATCGCCACCGGAACACCGACAGCAACATAGGGCTCCGAACGTGAAATTATCTTATTATAGTTACGGACAAACTTGCCATCCCAACTGTTAACCCGGTGCAAAGTGTTAATATCCCAATTCTGTGCCGAAAGACCGGATACAACAAGGCAGATAAAATATACAAAAAAAATAGCCTTTTTCATAAGTCCTTTATATTAGTTTGACGCAAAGATAGGACAAATAGATAGAGTTTTCACAAAAAAATTCTATCTTTGTTGCCACATTTATAATAATTCGCTAATCATTTCATGAGACTGGAAACTTGCTGCAACCGACAGATTGATTGTATGGTATGTCCCCAAAAATCAGAAGGAGTATTGGTTTACCGCCACTACCCCAAGGGACAACATTTCTCTGCTGAAAAGTGCACACAGAACTGCATGATATTTATGCTGAAAGGTGAATTACTTGTAAACAGTGACGAATATCCGGGCACCACTCTCCAAAGCCGCCAGCTCATCTTGCAAGCCATCGGCTCCAAAGTAGAACTCCTGGCTTTGACCGAAGTGGAATATATTGTCTATTGGTTCACCGAGCTTCCTCTGATTTGCGAAGAGCGCTACAAGGAGATACTGAAACGCTCGGAAGCCCCCTTGACTTATACCCCGCTTAGCGCGATTTCCATGCTCGAAGGGCTCCTGAAAAGCCTTGCCTGCTACCTCAACGAGCAACCCTATGCGTGCAGCAAATACATTGAAATGAAATGCCAGGAATTGGTATACATATTGACATGCTACTATCCGCTACACCAAATCAGTACATTCTTCTACCCCATCAGCACTTATACGGAAAGCTTCCAATATTTCGTCATGCAGAACTACGACAAGGTGAAGAATGTGGAAGAGTTTGCCCACCTCGGTGGATATACCACCACCACATTCCGCCGTCTGTTTAAAAATATGTATGGGGTCCCGGTCTATGAATGGATTCTGGACAAGAAACGTGAAGGAATTCTGAACGACCTGCAATACACCAAACAACGCATTTCAGTCATCAGCGCCCGCTATGGCTTTGATTCCCTATCCCACTTTGCCCACTTCTGCAAAGACTCTTTCGGAGACACGCCCCGCGCCCTGAGAAAACGTTCAGCAAACGGAGAAAAGATTTCCATTATCTGCAAAGAGCAAGGCAAAGACCAGGAGGACGAGTAAACCTTTTACTTGTCCGTAAACTTCGCATTCTGCCGGATTACGGAATTATTTCTTTAATCGCTTGCTTTATCGCTGGATTTCTCCTATTTTTGCGAAACATTTACAGAAGTATCCTGATAGAACAAATTTTCAAACTATTAAATAACTTAAATTCAATCATTTATGTGGTTAAGTAATTCATCTGTAGGAAGGAAAGTGGTGATGAGCGTTACCGGTATCGCCCTTGTCCTGTTTCTGACATTTCACATGGCGATGAACCTGGTTGCATTAGTCTCGGCTAATGGCTACAACATGGTTTGTGAGTTCCTGGGAGCAAACTGGTACGCATTGGTGGCTACGGTAGGTCTGGCTGCCTTATTCATCATCCACATCATCTACGCTTTCTGGCTGACTATGCAGAACCGTAAGGCACGTGGTAGCGAACGTTATGCCGTTACGGAAAAGCCCAAGACTGTGGAATGGGCTTCTCAGAACATGCTCGTACTGGGTATCATCGTAATCGTGGGTTTGGGCCTGCACCTGGTAAACTTCTGGGCTAAAATGCAGCTTCCCGAGTTGATGCACAACATGGGCATGCATGCCGACACCCTCACGCTGGCATATGCAGCCAACGGTGTCTATCACATTCAAAACACCTTCAGCAATCCGGTATTCGTAGTGCTTTACCTCGTTTGGCTGGGCGCATTGTGGTTCCACCTCACTCACGGTTTCTGGAGCTCCATGCAGTCTTTGGGCTGGAACAACAAAGTATGGATTAACCGTTGGAAATGTATCTCCAACATCTATTCTACTATCGTTGTCCTCTGCTTCGCTCTGGTAGTTGTCGTATTCTTTGCAAAATCATTGTGCGGCGCTTGCTAAATTCAAATTGTAAATGACTAAATTGTAAATTGCATTATGACTAAGATAGATTCTAAAATACCGGAAGGACCGGTGGCTGAGAAATGGACCAATTATAAAGCTCACCAAAAATTAGTGAACCCTGCCAACAAGCGTCGTCTGGACATCATCGTAGTAGGAACCGGACTTGCCGGTGCCAGTGCTGCCGCCTCTCTGGGCGAAATGGGTTTCAGAGTATTCAACTTCTGCATCCAGGACTCTCCGCGCCGTGCACACTCCATCGCTGCACAAGGTGGTATCAATGCTGCTAAGAATTACCAAAACGACGGTGACTCTGTATACCGTCTGTTCTACGATACAGTAAAGGGTGGCGACTACCGTGCCCGCGAAGCTAACGTTTACCGTCTGGCTGAAGTATCCAACAATATTATCGACCAATGCGTTGCACAAGGTGTTCCTTTCGCCCGCGAATACGGCGGTACACTGGACAACCGTTCTTTCGGTGGTGCTCAGGTATCCCGTACTTTCTATGCCAAGGGTCAGACCGGACAGCAGCTGTTGCTGGGTGCATACTCTGCATTGAGCCGCCAGGTGAACGTAGGCACTGTGAAACTGTATACCCGCTACGAAATGGAAGACGTTGTCCTCATTGACGGACGTGCCCGCGGTATCATTGCAAAGAACCTCGTTACCGGTAAATTGGAACGTTTTGCCGCCCACGCTGTGGTAATCGCTACCGGTGGTTACGGCAATGCCTACTTCCTTTCTACCAATGCAATGGCATGTAACTGCTCTGCAGCAATGGCTTGCTACCGTAAAGGTGCCTGGTTTGCCAACCCTGCTTACGTACAGATTCACCCCACTTGTATCCCGGTTCACGGCGACAAGCAGTCTAAGCTGACTTTGATGTCCGAATCTCTGCGTAACGATGGTCGTATCTGGGT